>JADGPY010000391.1 GCA_017882205.1 Chitinophagaceae bacterium | reverse complement strand
TCAACCTCTTTTTTTAACGGAGTTTGATGGGTAAGAGTAGGTACATCTTCAATAGGATCGAATAACAAAGCAGGGCGGGCGTTAGAGCTCATTTGATTCTTGGCTTCTGCATTCCGCTTGATCTCGTTCAATTCTTCTTCGATCTCCTTCTCATCAACCTGTAATACCTCGATTATTTTTTCTTCTGTTTCAGGAACAATGGTTGGTTTCTTCGTTTCCTCATGATATCCATTTTGACTAGTCGGCAGGTTGACTGTAGGCATCAATACCATTACTTTGGAAGAGCCAATAGTATTTGAAGCATTATTATTCTGCAACAAAAGTTCTCCATGTAGCATTTGAACTGTATACAGCAATTGCTGAACCGGTGCTTTTTCATCCAGTTGCCTTTGTAATTTTTCGATGAGTGTGGTCACTCTTTCCATGTCAGGCGTTGATAAGTAATCGGGCGCATATTCATAAATGATTTTGAATTACCCCAAAATCATTTTAATCTTTGCAATTATAGCTAAGTTACTAATTGGAACTCAAAGATAAATACTAAAAATGTTTATAGAACCTTATTTTAAAGGCGAACGCCGCGGATGGATTGAAGTGATTTGTGGCAGTATGTTCAGCGGAAAAACAGAAGAACTCATCAGGCGGCTGAAAAGAGTGAAAATCGCCAACCTGAAAGCTGAGATTTTTAAGCCGGCCTTTGATACCAGGTACGATAAAATTAACATTGTAAGTCATGATGAAAATGCCATCGTATCAACACCAGTAGATAATTCGCAGACTATCCTGTTACTTGCACAGGAAGTGGATGTGGTAGGAATTGATGAGGCACAATTCTTCGACGATCAGATAACTTTTGTTTGTGAACAGCTTGCTTTAAGAGGAATTAGAGTCATCGTAGCCGGCCTCGATATGGACTACCTCGGCAAACCTTTTGGCCAGATGCCTAACCTGCTGTCGATCGCTGATTATATAACAAAGCTTCATGCTATCTGTGTCAGGTGCGGAAGTATAGCCAATATTTCTTATCGTAAAACCAGCCAGGGAGGCCAGGTTTTGTTGGGAGAAAAAGATATTTATGAACCGAGGTGCAGAGTGTGCAATAAGGAGTTATGAGGTATGAGTTCCACAAAGTACTATACCAGATAAAATATTGTGATAATTACATAAAGTTACTTTACAGTCAAATAAATCTTCCTAAAATGCCTTACCTTAGTCATCTGCCTTTGCAAAGTATTTAATGGTAGGAAATCTATGCCCAAACCAAACATCTGCCTGGTATTATGAATCAAACTTTATTCCTCCTAATTGCTTTTATGCTGCTCACTTCCTGTAACAACAAAATGTCTAACAAGACCAAAGGATCTTTTGGTTATGATCTTATATTTTTGCAAAAACACGATAGTTTGATTGTATTAAAAAGCGGGGAAGCACAGATTATCATCTCTCCGAAATACCAGGCCAAGGTTTTTACTTCCACTGCAGATGGGGAGGAAGGGATGAGTTTTGGCTGGATCAATTACAAAGCTTTTGATGCAACTACAGATCCGCATATGAATGCCTATGGCGGTGAAAACCGCTTGTGGCTTGGACCCGAAGGAGGAAAGTTCTCTCTCTTCTTTCCCAAAGATTCAAAAATGGAATTTGCCAACTGGAAAACTCCTGCTGCATTTGATACGGGGCCATGGCAATTGCTTACGCATGATGATGTTTCTGTAAGCCTCATAAAAAACATGCAGCTCGTAAATTATGCCGGAACTCAATTAAATATTTCCGTTAAGAGAAATATATCAATTATAGACAGGCAGTTAATAAACAGCCTGCTCAATATTGCCTCAAATACTGATGTGAAAGCTGTGGGATATAAAACAGAAAATATATTAACCAACTCAGGCAATGAGGCATGGACAGATTCAACCGGCATGCCCTGTCTCTGGAACCTTGATATGTTCAATCCTTCGGATTCCACAATAATCGTTATCCCATATTCATCTACTGATACTGCTAAACCTGCCACCACAGATTATTTTGGAGAGATACCAGCAGAGCGTATAAAGTTTCAAAACTCAACGCTGTTTTTTAAAGCTGATGGAAAGATGAGGGGCAAGCTGGGAATTCATCCAGTATGCGCAAGAAATATAGCGGGTAGTTATGATGCAGCACATAAAGTGCTCACAATTGCCTTATTTGATATTGATAATAATGCAAAATACCTAAACCAGGAATGGAATACAACGAAACTACCATTTAGTGGAGATGCGGTGAATGCATACAATGACGGGCCACTTTCCACAGGCGGACAATTAGGTCCTTTCTATGAGTTGGAGAGTGTATCTCCTGCTGCCTTTTTACAGCCGGGTAAGTCGATAACACATCATCATAGTGTATTTCATTTTATTGGTGATGAAAAAGGATTGGATGCAATTGCGAGGAAACTGCTTGGTGTTTCTTTGAAGGAAATTGAAGGGGTTTTAAAGTGAGTCAACCAAATACAAACTGATATGATATGAAAAAAATTATCTTATGCGCCAGCCTGTTCATCGCAGTTCATCTCAATGCGCAAACTGGTAAATTCAATGGTCTTGAAACGAATCTCGGAAATATCTTTCGTCTTTCCGATGCAAAGACAAGATCCATCAGTCCTGAAAATTTTAAAGGTGCAAAAGGTCAGGGAGGCAAAGCAACTTCCGGCACAGGCTCCTCTGCGGGAAGGGAATTAGGACAAGGATGGAAAGTAAGTCCCAGCGTAGTCATCAAGGCCAAAACCACATTTACTATTGCTGAAATAGATAGCTCCGGTTCTATTCAACATATCTGGATGACGCCCACCGGGAATTGGCGTTATTCTATTCTTCGTTTTTATTGGGAGGATGAAACAACCCCATCCGTAGAGGTGCCGGTAGGAGATTTTTTTGGTATGGGCTGGGGGCAATATTCACCCTTAACCTCTTTACCGGTCTGTGTCAATCCCGGCAGTGGTTTTAATTGTTATTGGCCAATGCCTTTCAGAAAAAAATGTAAGATCACTATGGAGAACCTGGATGAAAAAGATATGCGCGTTTATTATTCGGTGGATTATATTTTAACGGATGTTCCTGATGATGCTGCTTATTTTCATGCAGAGTTCAGGAGGACAAATCCTGTTCCATACAAACAGGATTATACACTTATAGATAATGTAAAAGGTAAAGGGCAATATGTTGGTACATACATGGCCTGGGGGGTGCATAATAATAGTTGGTGGGGCGAAGGAGAAATAAAATTTTACATAGATGGGGATACTGATTATCCTACAATTTGCGGAACGGGGACAGAAGATTATTTTTGCGGTTCCTATGATTTTGATACTAAGAAAAAAAATTCAGCGGACGTAACGGAAACAAACTATACAGAATTCTCTACGCCGTATTCTGGTTTGCACCAGGTGATCCGTGGTGATGGTCATTACAATGTCCAACAGCGGTTTGGGTTATACCGATGGCATATCACTGACCCAATAAGGTTTGAGAAGAATTTAAAAGTAACCATCCAGGATTTGGGTTGGAGAGATGGCAACCGGTATCTGCCTTTGCAGGATGATATTTCTTCTGTAGTGTTTTGGTATCAGACAGAACCGCATGGAGTGTTTCCGAAATTGCCTTCTAAAGACCAGTTGGAAGTAAATTAATTTTAAAGGAAAGTTTACTCAATTATGATCTATCATCGTAAGCTTTACGCCATAACCAAGATAATAGGCTGGCCTTCCGGGTTGCCCACCCTGGTATTCCCAGTGTAAAAATTCCTTGTAGACAAGGCCTATCCCCTTTGCGAATTTTTCGACACTATAATTTTTCTCAGCGTATTGTGTGCTTGCCAGGTGAGGATCCTGTCCCAAAAACTCATCACGTTGGTTAACTTTTAATGTACTATCCACGTGCAAAGTTCCCAGTGTGATAGGTAAATTAAGACTATCATATACATAATCCCAATCGTCCAGGTATTTGACATCAGAATTGATGGAATAGGTATCAATGAATGTATTTCCCTTCCATGTGTATCCATTTTCTATTGGCTCAACCAGCTTAATAAACCGGTGATTATTTTCAATGTATTCGATAGAATTATCCGTTGACACCGCCATGAAGGTATTATTAGAAGTCCAGGGTAGGGAAGCATTTCTGCGAATAAATCGAAGAATGCGGAATGCTGTTCTCCCAAGGTTATCGGTGATCTGAGAATCTACCCTATCCTGCACCTGGTATCTAACAACTGTATCCTGGCTTCCAAAATTGATAAAAATAGTTGAATCAAGATTATAGGTGATGTAGTTTCCAGTTTTCAATGGATAATAAGCAGAGAGAGCTGGAGGATTGAAATTCGCGTTTTGTTTTTTACAAGCCGCAAAGACAACTCCACATATAAGCAACAGCAAAAAGTATTTTCTCATAAGAAATTAGTTAGAACCCATTACCTATACTAAATTAAGAAATAAATGGCAGGTTATTGCGCTGTATTATTCCTCCACCAACTACATCATCGCCTTCATAAAAGACAGCACTTTGCCCAGGCGCAATTCCTTTTACGTCTTCATAGAAACGCACATTGATCCCATTTTGGTATGTAAACAAGTTACTTAAAGCTCCTTTATCCCTATATCGGATCTTTGTGATCGCTTTCATTCCTTCAGTGATCCCGTCATATTTTAGCCAGTTAACACCGGAAACATTCATTTCATTATGATTAAGGTCTTCTTCTTCGCCCAAAACGATGGTGTTGGTTTCAGGATTGATCCGTGTTACAAAGGCAGGCTTTCCCAATGCAATATCAAGACCCTTCCTTTGCCCGACAGTATAAAATGGATATCCTTTGTGAGTACCCAATATCTTACCTGTTTTATCAACAAAGACCCCACCTGCAACTTTTTCTTCAAGTCCTTCTACCTTTCTTTTAAGGAAACCCCGATAATCGTTATCCGGAACAAAGCAAATTTCATAGCTCTCTGATTTTTTAGCCAGTTCAGGATAACCAAAATCATGTGCCATCTGCCTGATCGCCGATTTACGATAAGTCCCTAAAGGTAATATGGTACGGCTCAAAAGATCTTGTTGCAGACCCCAAAGCACATAGCTTTGGTCCTTGGTTTCATCGATTCCCTTACGAATGAAATATCTTTCATTGCTATGCTTATGTATTTGTGCATAGTGACCTGTCGCAATAAAATCACAGCCAAGCGCATCAGCTCTTTTTAGCAAAGCTCTCCATTTGATATGTGTATTACACATCACACAAGGATTGGGTGTACGGCCAGCGAGATATTCATCCACAAAATTCTCAATAACAAAATCACCAAATTCTTCCCGTATGTCTAAAATAAAGTGTGGAAATCCATGTTGAACAGCCGCCTGGCGTGCATCGTTAAACGACTCCAGGTTGCAGCAACCTGTTTCTTTTTTAGAACTGCCTCCGCTGGCGGCATAATCCCATGTTTTCATAGTAATTCCAACCACTTCGTAACCTTCACGGTGTAACATAAGAGCAGCTACAGTACTATCAATACCGCCGCTCATAGCCATTAAAACTTTGCCCTTTTTACTCATTATGGCAAAGATACGAAATCGCTCGACGATGTTTAACCACGAACACAAAGGATTTCCTTTGTGTGACTTTGTGTGCATTTTTCTTTGTGAACTTTGT
>JADGPY010000390.1 GCA_017882205.1 Chitinophagaceae bacterium | reverse complement strand
GTTTTAAGTTTTTCATTGTTGTAAATATTTAGACTGTAAATACTAAAAGAAATAATGAAATAATAGAGATATTACAAATGAGGATTATTGTTCATTTGCAAAATAGAATAGAAGAGAAATTTTCAGATACGGAAAACACAAATGTCGGAGAGATCCACGTTGGTGGACATCAATGCATCCGGTGGACTTACATTTGTATATAAAGATTTTATAACTGCTGAAGAGTGAGTAGGTAACCCTCCGGGAATATCGAAAACCTGAAAATTGTACTGATAAGAGGATGGTACAACAGAAAATGAAGGAGTGTAATTACTGTTAATTCCATAAAAAGTTAAAACATCCTCACAGCAATGTGTAATAAAGTGAGTTCCGGGAAGAGGAAAATCCTTTTCCGCACATTCCATACCGCAGGAAGCCAGCTTGCCGGTAAACGAAACCTTTAACGCTGCTACATGTCCACCACAATAGTGCGTTGCAATAGAAAGATGTAACATTGTTGTCAACATCAAAAACACAAGGGAGATGGAAAAGAGCCTTTTCATTATATGTATAACAGGTTTATTTCAAAATTGTTTTGCAAAGGGAAGGATTTTTACAAAAAATAAACTTTTACTGATCCAATAAAGCAGCCTTATAATATTCCTTTTTAAAAATTCTTTACTTTTTATTTCTTATTAAGCTATTGATGTCCATGTCTGTGGTGCAAGTCGGGATCGTGAGAATGCTCGTGAGTTATAGGATTATGATCATGCACATGCGAATGCCATTTTTGATCTGTTATTGTTTCATCCTCATGCTGGTGGGTATGATGCCCATCAATGTGTTGATGGTAATGAATGTGATGCATTATTGCATGAGTGTGCGAATGTTTATGAGATAGCAGGTTAATGACAATTACTGCAAGGGTTAAAAGAGCAATGGAAACAATATGTACCCATTGAAAAGAGTCGTGAAAAAACAGATATGACAAGAGAACTCCCCATAATGGCGCTGTTGAAAACAATATTTGCCCCCTGGTTGCCCCGATATTTTGAGCGGAAGTAACATAAAGCACAATACTAAAACCATAAGAGAAAATCCCAACAATAATTGCCGGGGTGACATTCCCAAACTTCATAGGCTGACTTGCGATGAGGCATCCAATTATTAAATTAACCGAACCGGCAATCAGGCCTTTGACAAAGGTAACGGTTTGAGGAGAAGCCCCATCTGTTAGTGCGGTTAAATGGTTATCTACACCCCAGCAAACACAGGCAGCAGTTATGAGTAATCCTGAAGTTATACTTCCTGTACCTTCACCCAAAGCAGTAATAATTCCGGCTGTAAATGTTAATGCTACACCAAACCATGTGTATTTGTCAAGAGTGTCTTTGAAAATCAAAATACCTAAAATGGCTGTAGCCACCAGTTCCATGTTTAACCAGATTGAAACTGAAGCTGCATTGGCTGTTTTTAAGCCTGCCAATAAAAGCAAGGGACCCAGGAAGCCACCGAAGAAAATTATCCCTGTAGTTTTAGCCCTGCTGCCCGATTGAAAGAGTAATTTCAGTCTGCTGTTTTTTCTGAAAATATATGGCAGCATTGCTAAAGCCGCACCCAAATAAAGTAAACCTGCTAATTGAAAAGAGTTTAAACCCGTCAGCAGTAGTTTACTAAATGGTGTGGCAATACCAAATAGGAAGCCTGAGAGGATACCAGTAATAATTGCAAATCGCTTCATTGCATTACAAGGAGATTAATCATTATTACTAATCACAACAGTTGCATTCTTTCCCTTTCGCTTTCTCAAATGCTTCTTTCCCCTCCATAACTGAAAAATAAATTAAACCTGCTGCTCCGATTAAATCAGCATAGGCAAAACCTGTCAGTTCATAAATAAGACTTGATAAAAGTAGTACAATTGACATATATACACACACCTTTGTACAATTGGCATCGGCAATAATTGGCCCCGAATCAAGTTGTTTTCCGACACCCTTTTTTGCATTCATAAGCCAGGTCATCACAATAATAGAGATAACTGAAATGACAACTCCCCATAAAGTAGTTACGGGCTTATGGTGAGAAATAATATTAAGGACTATCCCTGCCAAAAGACCGGCTGACAATAAATAAAAAGCGAAGCCTGTAGTCTTCAATGCTCTTATTTCGAATTTGGTTTTTGAGCTTTCAGGATTTTGTCTTATACGATAGATCATCACGGCGATGCCAACTCCAGACATCACTTCAATAAAACTATCTACACCAAAACCAAACAGAGCAAGGGTTTCATCTGAGTAACCAAAAAACATCGAGACGACACCTTCGATAATATTATAAAAGATTGTAAAGAGGCTTAATAAAAAAGCTTTATTGTAAAATCCTTGTTCATCCGGAGGCTGCTGTGTCATTATTTAAAATTTAGAAGAAATTAATATTTAATGCCACAATCTTCCTTACTCCCAAATTCAATCTGTATTGTAGCATGTTCAATCCTGAATCTTTCATGCAACCCCTGTTGAATTACTTTAATAAAATTTATATCGGTCTGTTCGCAGGTTGAGAGATGCACGGTCAATGCGGCATCAGTAGTGCTTAACGCCCAGATATGAAGATCATGTACACCTGAGACTTCCGGCAGTTTTTTGAGAAATTCGCTGACCTCCTCAATGTTTATGTTTTCAGGTACAGCATCCAACGCAAGATTGACAGAATCTATTAACAAGTGATAGGAACCATAAAGAATAACAGCAACGATTGTAAACGAAACCAGTGAATCAATCCACTGGATACCGGTAAATGCCATGATAACACCTGCAACTACAACTCCCATGGACACCAATGCATCAGCCACGAAATGAACAAAAGCGCTGCGGACATTCAGGTCGTGGTTCTTTTCCTTCAAAAACAACCATGCAGTAAAGGCATTTACAGCAATTCCAATAGATGCCACAATCATTACACTATTTGCATTTATCTCAGCAGACTTACTTAGTCTTTCTATTGTCTCATAAACAATAAAAACCACAGCTGCCAGCAAAAGAATAGTATTAAGTAGAGCAATAAGTATTGTTGATCGCCGAAACCCATAAGTAAATTTCATTGTAGGTTTTCGTTGTGATAATATTATTGCCATCCATGAAAATGAGAGTGCCAGAACATCGCTCAGGTTGTGACCGGCATCGGCTATTAATGCCATTGAGTTTGAAAGATAGCCAAACAGAGCTTCAATTGTTACGAAAATGATATTAATGGTAATACCGATTTTAAAAGCATTACTCAGATTTATATCGTTATTATGAGAATGATTGTGTTCCATTAGTGTTTATCTGCCGCTTAACAAGTGTTTTTTCCAATAAAAGAAGATTATAACCTAATTAGATAACAATCATTGCTATATTAATGTTAAATCCTAAGAACAAACTCACGAATATTTGGTTTAGTTTCTTTTATATAGTCTTACTTCAAATAGTAGAGGAACAAGCTGAAAGGCTTATTTGCAGTTTCCGGTTTACAAGCTGCATACCACATTTTGGACAATTGCCGGGCTTGTCTGACAGGATTTCGGGATGCATTGGGCAAGTGTAGACGGTAATTGTATCATTCCGCGATGTGTCTGCCGCAAATCCGTTTTCAGATCTGTTTAATACTGAATCGGCCTGCCCGGCACAAAAAACAGGAGTAGCAAACGCCAGCATTATAACCAACGTTAAAAGTTTCTGTTTAAATGTTTTCATGGCGTTGTAATTTATTATGTTATCATACTAATGTGATAGCTTAAGAACGGTTTTAGATATAACCTCAACAGCAAAATCAATTTCCTTCCTGGTTGTATACTTTCCAGTTGATATACGAACCGTGCTTCCTGCCGTCATTAAGTCAACATTCATTGCTTTAAGTACAGGCGAAATATCCTCTATTTCCGAATGGCACGCCGAACCAGTAGAAATCAGCACATCATTCTTAATTAATGAAGCCAAAGTATGAGAATCTACTTTTTCGAAGGATATGCTCAAAGTGTTGGGCAGTCTGTTTTCAGGATGTCCATTGACTTTTATATCTATATTCGATGCTTTTTTCAAACCCTGATAAAGCCTTTCCCTCATCTCCTTCATGTGCTTATTATTATCAGATAAGTTCTTGCTGGCAATTTCACAGGCTTTACCCAAACCAACTATTCCGATAATATTTTCTGTGCCCGGACGTCTTCCTTTTTCCTGACCTGCGCCATGCAGCAGATTGGATATTTGTATACCTTTTTTTATATAAAGGACACCTATTCCTTTCGGGGCATATAATTTATGCCCTGAAACCGATAAAAGGTCAATACCAAGTTCCTGAACATCGATTTTTATTTTCCCTGCCGATTGCACTGCATCAGTATGAAAAATGATATGATTCTTTTTGGCTATATCGGCTATCTTTTTAATGGGTTGGATTGTACCAACTTCATTATTAGCGTGCATAACAGAAATAATAATAGTGTCTGGTCGTATAGCTTTTTCGACATCTGCAGGATTAACTTGTCCAAACTCATCTACTTTAACATAAGAAATATCATAGCCGTTCAATTTCAGAAATTCACACACTTCGATTACAGCAGGATGTTCGATGGCTGAGGCAATAATATGTTTCCCCTTATGGAAATTTGTAAAAGCAACTCCTTTTATTGCATGGTTATTCGATTCAGTACCGCCACTGGTAAATATTATTTCTTCCGGGTTGCAATTGATTAAAACAGCGACTTGTTTACGTGCCTTCTCAATAGCATCCTTATTTTGTCTTCCAATTAAGTAAGAACAGGATGGGTTGCCAAAATAGGTTTCTACAAAGGGTATCATCTCCTTTGCTACTTCCGGGTCGATAGGTGTAGTTGCATTATAATCGAGGTAAACTGGATTTTTCAATTAGCTTCAAAATAATTTATAAAATCTAATATTTGCGATGTTTACACCAAGCTCTATATTGAAAAAAATGTAATCAGATAAAACATTATTCTTTTATCCGTCCGTTTTCGATAGTAAAAATCCTGTCAGCAAATTTTTCAGGTATATTTCCATGAGTGGCCACAACAAGAGTAACCTGTTTCTCCTTTTTTAAATACATAAGATGTTCTAAAATCTCCCCTGCTGTTTCATCATCCACAGATCCAGTCGGCTCATCGGCAAAAATTATAGACGGTTGCTTAACTAATGTTCTTATTATAGCAACTTTTTGCTGTTGGCCTACACTCAACTCTGAGGGCAGTAATTGTGCTTTGCTAATTAAATTGAATTGCTCAAGGAGAGACATGATGTTATCTTTAACTATTTTCTGACTTAATCCTTTAGGAACAAGCGCAATCTCAATGTTTTCATATACAGTATAGGTCGGCAAAAGATTAAAACTCTGAAATATAATACCAATCCTGTTCAATAACAGATCGCTTAAAGCATCGTTAGACAGTTCATTGATGCAATTGTT
>JADGPY010000074.1 GCA_017882205.1 Chitinophagaceae bacterium | reverse complement strand
CTACTAAGCTATATTATGATTCTTTAGGGAGACCCTTTTATAATCCCCAAATTGTGCAATTTGATGCAGACCTGGCCATCATTAAAATCGAAGACCAGGGGAAGATAAATTGGAAAACACAGGTGATCATGTTCAATGGTCAGCTAAAAGATAGGAATGAGATTCCGGGAAAGATACATGCGAAAACAGCAAGAATATTCGCGCCAAACGATAAAGACGCCATCGCCCTTTATGGTGATGTAGCAAAGAATGGAATAATCGTTTTTACAGATGCGTTTATAAGTGAAACTGCTACTGAAATGTTGAGCCTGCCAAATTAATGTAAGGTTTTGTAGAATAATATAATAAACCACAGGCCTTTGTGAAAATGCCTGTCTGCCGCCAGGGAGATTTCGTGCTTCTTTTATATAACTCAAATTGAGAATATCTCATTAATTTATTAAGTCTTACCCATACGTAGACTCGAAGATAGACTCTAAGCCACGTAGCGGCGATGGCCTGGTAGAATTATTAGCGAAAGATAAGCGATCGACGGAACGACTTATTAGGATACATTGCGGTTAATTAATTATAATGGAAGAACCCTTTGATTTACCCGTAGAATATAAGGGAAAGGAATACATCTTCAAGGCCAAACTTGTTGTATATGGATATTCGCACAAATTTCATGTAGATGTAAATGGCGAAGAGATAATATTTGAACCGGATGAAGAAAGAAATTACAGAGCAGTTCTTAATTATTCAGATACAGATAATAGGAAGAATATTGATGCTGATCTTTGCAAGGAAATAACTAAAGTCATTGAAGGGTTAGTGCATTAATTTAGGCTAATCATCCAATAATATAGTTAAGCAAAGGATGTTGGCTTGCCGTGTGAATATCCCATGCATGCTCTGATGAACCTGGGATTCAAAAATTAACTAAATAAAGAGAATTTCACTTGCATTTTTATAATAATGTTTTTATCTTTGATTTGGGTTCCGGGAGTAATACTGAAGCATGCTGTTTTATTATAGCAAAAGACTTCCTTGCAGCCTGATATTATCATGGACTGTTCTTCTCCGGGACCTTTTTTTATTTTATATTTATTCACAACCCTATCGTATCCCCTCAAAATTTTCCGGGAAAGGAATATCTCCAACCTTTACCGCTTTCTCTTTCCCCGGAAGCGAGTATTCAACCGCCAATTGATTAAAAAGAAAAAATGGATCTACTTTAAACTTCTCATAATCGCCCGAGAGCTTTGTTGTTAAAGTCTGCAGTCTTGTTTGATATTTCTCATCTAAATCTTTCATGTCAATACTCACTTGCAACTTCATCACATACATCAGCAAATTATAACAAGTAGTAAACTGCCCGCAACTTACCAGGCAAGCTTCCTTATGTAATTTCTTAGTATCATTTTCTTCAAACCAAAGTGTAGTACCCATCTCATAAGCCGTCTCGGCAATTATTTGAATCTCTCTCGAAGGTTTTAACGAAGGATTTACATCGTCGTTTTTCTTTCTATAGATGTCGTTAGAAAATGAAAGGTCATACACATGATTGCTTTTGCCCCTGTTCTTCCACACAGGAGAATCGTAAAAACTGTTGTACAGTAATTGCCGGATACGCTTAAGGAAGACGTCGCTGTTAAGCGTAAACATGGAATTGCCACGAGCACTTACCATTTGCAGCAACACTTTTACAGGAGTGTTTTTTAAGAATCGGAGAAGCGTTTTTACAACTTCAGGACCAAAGGTTTTGGAGAGATTAAAACCGGATGTTTTTTTGGCAGCACCCCTGAGTGATCTATTGGATAAATACATCATCAATAGTATGCCGAAGCTTGAAACAGCAAAGAAACTTGAGATTATTATTAAAGTCAGATAATCATGCTGCCAGGAAAAAGAGATAAAGACACTGCTAAAAACCAGGATAAATGAAAACAAGGCTATGAATTTCATGAGGCTGAAGTTAAAGATTGACCACTTCCTTTTTGCAACCGGCACTTCATAAGGAGACATATAATGAGAAGCGACGTCGCTTACAAGTACGAGGTCAAAAGGCTTGAAAGTGGTTTTACCCTCCTGCCTGCGGGTTTGTGCCTGCATCATGCTTTCAAGTCCCTGGTTATCGGAGATCCCTCCATCCATCAATCCAAAAGTTGGATGCTTTAAAAATGCACGCTCGGCCTTGTCATCTTTTTGCGGTGAGATGTTTAATCCTTTTCTAAGCTCCTCCTTTGATAGTTTTTCATTCGTAAAATCATGGGGGAAAACAATGGGTTCGAAACCACCTGGAAAGCAGGACGATGCAGCCATGATATCGCCAAGTCTGATCTTATAACTTACCTCTTTGTTTAGACTCCCAAGAAAATTACCATAGAAAAAGAAGGGATCAGTACCAGCATCTTTTTTTAATTTAACCTGTTGATGAAAAAGCAGTCCGTGCACAAACTCGGTTGTATTAAAGCAAACTTCTTCAAGATGAGAAACTATCTTAGCCTCCTCCTTCTTATCTGCTGCCAAATCACCCAGGGTAGCTCCATCAAATAAATATTGATCGTATGCCAGCGAGAATGCATTAATCAGATTGCGATTTTTAGTGCTGCGCTTTCTCCAGTACGCCTTTGTGTTTAAAATATGAAGTGTGTTTTTCAGGAGGCCATCTCCATCCAGGGCTAAGAACAGCTTTGAATAAAATTCTTTGAATGTTTTTCCTGTAGCATTATAATATGAATAGAGGGCGGTGGCAATGGTTCCCCCCGATGCAGACGAAAGATAGGTTACGTGATCCAGTAACGTCTTTCCATCTTCTTCATCCAGCTCAATTGAGTTGAAGTAGGATAGAACGCCAAGGCTATAGGATGCTGCGCGGAAACCACCACCCGAAAACGATAAGGCAATGCTATCAAATGGGGTAGCAAGAGAAGGCTGTAGTTGCTCTTTGCTTCGTTGCAAGGATTGTTCGAGATCAGAACTCATGTTGTTGGTTTTGTCCCAAGGCTGAAGCCATGGGTTATTAAAGAAAGATAAAGATGCCAAAGGCTAACCAACCTAAGGCTTTTCTAACGCCTCCAACCTCTCCTTCGCATCACTATAATCAGGATTTAACGCTAAACATTTTTTATACTTCTCAATAGCATCTTTTGTATTGTTGAGCTTTTCAAGCAGGTATCCATAATTAAAATAAGCAGGAGCGTATTCCTGGTTAAGCTCAAGCGTTTCTTTAATATACTTTTCAGCATCTTTAAAATTGCCAAGGTTTAGTTTTGCCGAACTGAGATTGTTGAGATACCCATAATCACCAGGATTCTTATCCGTTGCTTTTATAAAATATACTTCGGCATTTTTCCAGTCCCCCAAATTAGAATAGCAATGCCCTATATCATTATTAATTTCATCGTCTTCTGCACTTCCCTTTAATTCCATTGCTTTATTATAATTATTGATTGCCTCAACCCAGTTATCCTGGTATCTTTCTATTTCGCCCAGATTAAAATAATAATTTCCTTCTTCGGGTTTGATTGCTATAAGCTTGATATAAATTTCCTTTGCTTTTTGATATTCGTCATTAGAAAAATAAATATTTCCTATCGCCTCATAGGGTACTATATAATTCGGATTTAGGTCAATTGCTTTTTTATAAAGATCCATGGCGGCATCCGGGTTACCCAACCTTTCTTCAATTAGTCCAAGGGAACTAAAATAATTCTCTGAGGGCTTAATTGAATTAAGCTTAGTATAAATTTCCTTTGTACTATTGTAGTCTTCATCTTTAAAATAAATATCTGCCAATCTCATATAGGCTTCTTCATAATTTGGATCCAGCTCTATTGCTTTCTTATATTTACCAATAGCGTCCTTAGTATTATTTTGCTTTCCAAGTAAGTTCCCATAATTAAAATATGCGATTGGATAATTCGGATTGAGCTCAAGTGTTTTATTAATATACATTTCTGCACCTGCAAAGTCACCCGAATTTAATTTAGCTGCAGAGAGATTGTTGAGATATAAATAATTACCAGGTTGGCGCTCTACTGCTTTTGTAAAATATACTTCAGCGTTTTTCCAATCATCAAGATTAAAATAGCAAAGCCCTATGTCGTTATTTATTTCGTCATTTTTATAATTTGGATTTAACTCAATGGCCCTTTTATAATCCGCGATAGCTGGTTCCCAGTTTTTAAGCTTTTGTTCAATTACCCCTAAGTCGGTATAATAAGTTTCATTTTTATCGTTAATTGAAATAAGCTTGAGATATTTTTCTTTAGATGTTATGTAATCCCCATTCTTATAATATATGATTGCCAATCCCAGGTAGGCATTTTCATAATTTGGATATAAGTCAATGGCCTTTTTATAATTGTAGATAGCTGCGTCCCAATGTTCCTGGTTTTCTTCAATCAGGCCTATATTATAAGCTGCATAATAAAAATTACCGTTTATATTTAATGCCTTCAGGTAATTAACCCTGGCGTTATCATAATCCTTTTTGCCGAAATAAATATTTCCTACGGTATTATAAGTGTTTGCCAGGGGATTCAGTTTAAGCGCTTTATTATAATTCTCCAGCGCCTCATCAGTGTTACCTAAGGTTTCTGCAACCAAACCCAGGTTCGACCAGGCATAGTCAGCATCAACATTTTTTTGGACGTTTTTAAGATAGTACGTTTTTGCCTTCTCGTATTCATTGATACCAAAATAAATATTGCCGATATCGGTATAAATGCCTCCGTTACCCGGATTAAGCTCTGCTGCTTTCCCGAAATATTTGATTGCTTCGGGTATGTTACCGGCGTCTCTATTGTTTGCACCCAGGGCATAAACAGCAATGTAATCTTCAGGGTTTAATTCCAGTATCTTATTAAAATCTTCAATGGAATGAGGATAATCCAGGATCAAAGAATACGCATTAGCCCGTGCCCGATAGGTTTCAATTAAAGTAATATTATTTTGATTGGTTTCTGATTCAATAGCTTTGGAGTACGAAGCTATTGCCTGCTGGTAATCTTTAACTACTACATAGGCATCACCCAGTCTTTTATATAGATCGCCTAAATTGAAATCCTCGCTGGCAGAAGCAACTGCTGTAGTCCCTACCTGTTTTCCCATGGTGCCTTCCTGTAATCCTGAAATGGGTTTTTCTAGCATTTCTATTGGGATGCCTGAGCTTTCCTTAGCCTGTATTTTTTTTAATAACTCATTAATAGTTTCTAAGGACTGACTCTCATACGTTTTCCCTAACCGTTCGTCCCTGGCTTCAGTTATGGGTTCAATAAAACAGTCATGTGTTATTTCATACATTAATCCGCCGGCTACACTAATGTCTTTTTTTAAAATTCTGAATTCCACCAGCTCTTTTAACATTTCATCGCTTACGGGGTTTTTTTCATCATGTATTATCAGGGATTCATGGATTGGTATACGCCTGTTGTTCTGCAACAACTTTAGCTCAATGAAGTTTTTTACTTTGATCTTTTCTTCATCGGTTGCTTTCAATTTATTAATCGAGTCTTCATAATATCCTTTTATGATTTCCTGTGGCTCTTTAAAACTATCTTTTGTAATTATTTTGTTGTAGGGAACTATGTTACGTTCTATATAGGAGCAGATGATCTGCAAGCTGAACGGATCAATCCGCGCTTCTTCAAGATCTTCCATATCATTTTCCTGCGCTGCTAATTCTTCAAAAATATATTCTTTAGCTTCGTCCGTCACTGTAAATTTTGTGCTCGTAAAATCACCATCAGCAGCCGAGGGCTCATCTATTGCTTCAAATGTCCGGGGTTTTGTAAGCGGCAATAACTCGTAAGAATTTTGGAGGATATAAGGACTTGCTTTTTTTAACCGGGTGATCAGGTGCAATTTGTCTGAGCGTATAGAAAACAGGAACTTAATGACCAATGGTTCGTAAAGCACTTTTAATTCATCGGAGGATAAAGATGCTTTTTGACGGGAGATTATTTTTTGATATTCTTCAGGGATGAATTGTCCTATAACCGGGAGTAGTTCCTGGACCAATTTATCAATCTGAGAATCGGGATAGGTGAACAGTTCCTCACACTGGTCAAATATTATCAATACTGTCTGGCTGATCTTTTTAACATACTGCCTGTATTGCAAGCCTTTTAATATATACCAAAGGGATGATGAATTTCGGAGCCCTGGTATTTGTAGAAATTCAGTATTGGGTTCTATCTTTTTAGTAATAATAGCCTTAACCTCTTCCCATAGGTTTTTAGATTTCTCATAAAGCCTGGGCATTACATTTATGATAAGGTAAGGCACCCGAGCCTCTTCCTGTCCTTCTAATAACTTTGGAATTAAGCCAGCCTGTATTAAAGAAGATTTTCCTGTTCCCGATTTTCCAAATAATACTGTGGTGGGATTTACAATAACAGAGGTGCGCATATTGGCAATGTCCTCGTCTCTGCCAAAAAAAATAGAGCGTTGTTCAAATGAAAACGAACTTGGTCCGGGATATCTGTAGTTATCTGCCATTGACATTTTTTAAACCGGTAAAATGTTTTCTATACTATATTAACTAATTCACCATTATAATATAAAACCGGAATATTAATTAAGCTATCCAGTTTATTATCTTTCATAGATTCCAGGCCCATTTGAAATGCATATTTAATATCACCGGGGTCATTGTACAATTGTGAAAAAAATCCTTCAGCAAAAGGCACACAGGCTTTCGGATCAATTGCTTCCTTCATGCCCACACAATAGGGTATTATGGTTGATATCTTTTTTGCCTGTTCTTCAGACTGGCAACTACTGAAAACAATACATTCGATATCATGATGTTTTTGTGCAAGCAATTTCATTTTTGACAAAAGGTCCTGCAATCCTAAGTATTCAGGATTATCACTTACATCAGAAAAAATTAATTTATCTCCATCGGATCCATGCATAGATAAATAAATAAGCTGGGGAGTTTGCTGATTTATCTTTTGCATTAATTGCGAAATGGTAGTGGCATATACGGCATCATTAAGAAAAAAATCTCTTCTTTGCTCTAACGGAAGTAAAGGTTTTGTTTTACTATTATATTCCTCAAGGGAGCTTTGAATTTTATTGTATTCCTCCCAGAGCTTAAGAGGCATTTTACCTTCAGGTGATGAACCTAAAAATAATATCTTGTATCGCTTATCTGTTGCATCGGATGGAGCAGCCTGGCTGTCCTTTTTTTCAGTAAGGATTCCTCTTTCTTTACAACTATCATAAAGTTTCGAAATAAAATCTTTTTCTTTTTCAGGCGAAAACTTTAAATCGAAATTAGATTTATAAAATTCCACGTTCGGGTTTGGGGAATTTGTATCATAATTGAATATGGCGTTCTTAGTATAGTTCTGGGGATCTATGGTCCTGAACTTTTTTAGCAGGAAGAAAATCAATTTCAGATACCATTTATCATAACTGAATCCAACAAACAAGAAGCTGGTAGCGGCATTGATATGTTCCCTGAACTTTGGAAAAACGCTGTCCTGGAATATTTTATTTAGAAATTTAAAGAGATCATCAAAGGTGAAGACCAGGCTCTCCGAATCATTATATTGTCCAAACAGGTTATAAATCAGTGTAGCATCTTTTCCTGTTATTGAAGGCGCTTCCTCAAACCCATTGGATTTGTAAGTACAAAAAGTACATTTCTTTCCAAGAGCTTCATACGCTTGCACGATAAGATCGTCAGGCGATAGAGAGATGATCATGTGAAATGGGATTTCCGCAACCTTTTGAAAAGAAGAAGTTAGCGGAAGCCGTTTGTAAAATTCTCCTATTTGGTCGAGTGCGGTAAATTTTTCTATAGGATCGTCATAGTAAAAGAAGCCATCTTCACTTAGATAACTGTTCTTTTGTGAAGCATCTTTAAATTTATTCTCTCCAAGATAATCATGAATGCTACCAGTATAATTAGCATCTGTATTGTCAACATTAATAAACTCAGGCCCTAATACCAGAACGCATTTATTTCTTTCGAGCTGGCTCAATAAATATTTAAACGTCTTATCGTCCATAATTTAAAATCTCAGCTTTTAGATACATTTACTTTTTCTACCTGTAGTGTATTGCCAGGAAAGTCTTCATCTCCTTTTATTGATTTTATCTTTTCATCCCTGCGTATCCTGTAACTTCTGGTGCCAAGATAGTTATCGTCTACACAAAGTATCTGATAGGCTTTAACACCAATGGTTATATAGTTGTCCCCCTCAGATGAAATGATATCATTATCGCTATTGCTTGTATGTACACCGGCAGAAAGTTCACCCGCCATGGGAACGGTAGCCTGAACACCACTGTCGGTGCTATTACTATTTAGGTATTCAAGCGAATATTTACGACACTTGATAATACTGCTCACAACATATATCTGGTTATTTTGCAGTGCCTCACTAAATGTGGGACTAATGGTACTAACCTCGGCATTGTTGATATAACCATCTAATTGAAACTCATTTACAGTATCAATCTTTGGTTCTATCATATGCAGCCTTAACGTTTTATTTTTCTGCAGTTTGAAAGAAGCTGATAGCTTAAGGAATGTAAGTAATTCCTGGAGGAGAGTAAGGTTGCCATCAACAGAGAGGTCTACCGATACAGATTTATTGATGGTTGCTGACAGATTTCCATTTCTGTTGATTACTGGCAGTCCTTCGCTGCTTTTTACAAAGAGGTCTGTTAAATTGAACCCTTTAATTTCAGCTTCCGTATGATTAACGGAGGTTAATACAGTCAGTGGCTGTACCTGGTCGGATGGCGAATTCAATAAGCAATAGCCGGAGAAGTTATTTGTTGTCATAAGCTTTGGGGTGCATGGTTAAAGATAATAGTTTTAATACGTTATGAAAATAAAAAATTATATATTACTTTGGTATATCCAATCCCTTGAAACCGCCCTAAGCCTTCCCCTACTATTTTCAAATTTCTTAATAATAACTATTATATGCTTAATTCAAAACGTTTCTATTTAAAAGAATTTTTAGTGTTACTAATTTCTTTTGCTTTAATGAACAATCTATGCTTTGCCCAGCTTGATTCGGCAAAACGGGTAGAGGAAAAAATGAAGGCTGATTCCATTGAAGCAAAAAAAATAAGTAACCTGCCTATCATCGTGCGAAATGTATATAATTATAACACAAAAGATACCGCAGCCAACAATAATAATAGTGGGGGAATAGGAGACATAATTGTTGTTGAAGTTGATAACCTGGATAGTTTGATAAAGCGCTCAAAAGCTACTAATCAGAATATCAGCTTATTTATTAATGGAAGAAAGATTGACAATATCAAGCCCATATCAGGCGCTCCCGATAAGGATAGAGGAACCTTACAATATCGCCTTGAGCGAAATTCAATAAATGATATAACATGGGCGGATATATTGGGAGCTCCCCCCTTGCTCGGAGATGATTTTTTTATTAAAGAAGTGAAAGTAAGTGTTGGCCTCGAAAATGAATTTGCCATTAAAACATTATCCAACAATAATAACTTTAACCTCATCCGTATTCATAGAGGCTGGTTTTGGGGTTGCTGTGTTCTAATTATTTTATACCTGTTTGTTGTCATTATAATGGCCAGGACTAAAGGATTGCTCAGAGATAGGAGTATCGATTTAAGCGCTATAGGTATTATTAATAATAATAGTAAATTAAATACGTATAGCTTAGGAAGATTTCAAATGGCCTTCTGGTTTACTTTAACCATTATCTCATTCTTTTTCATTTGGCTCATTACCGATGCATACGATATTATTACACCCACCATTTTAGCGCTTATTGGAATCAGCGCCGGAACTTCTTTAAGTGCAGCAGTAATCGATGATAGTAAAAGCACAGAGTTACTAAACAAGACGATAGACCTGCAAAATGAAAATGACAGGTTGGTTATAGAAATGACAAATTTAAATACTCTAATAAATACTGTTCCTGCCCCTGCACTTTTAAGTGATCTACAAAATCAAAGGCAATCAAAGCAAGAGAGGCTGGCGGTAATAATACCATTGATTACCAGAAATAAGCTTGTTCTGACGCCACAAAAATCGGAAGGTTTTTTTAATGATCTGCTTCAAGACGTAAATGGTGTAAGCTTTCATCGTTTACAGATGCTTGTATGGACCTTTGTACTGGGTTTGATCTTTCTTTATTCCGTCTGGAAGAGATTGTCAATGCCTGAATTTAGCGCAACATTACTTGCATTGCAAGGCATAACTGCGGGAACCTACCTGGGCTTTAAGTTTCCTGAGAAACAGG
>JADGPY010000073.1 GCA_017882205.1 Chitinophagaceae bacterium | reverse complement strand
TTTCCATTTCCATTGGTCCAGGTAACAGAGGATATCTTTTCGCTTGAACTATTCCATGGCCCTACGATGGCATTTAAAGATGTGGGAGCAAGGTTCATGGCCAGGTGCCTGGGATTCTTTTTGAAAGCGGAGAAACAAAAAATAACAGTGCTTGTTGCCACTTCCGGAGATACGGGTGGAGCAGTAGCAGATGGATTTTTTAATGTTGAGGGAGTTGAAGTAGTGATTCTTTATCCTGAAGGTAAAGTAAGTGAAATCCAGGAAATGCAATTAACCACACATGGGAATAACATAAGAGCCATTGCGGTAAATGGTTCATTTGATGATTGCCAGAAAATGGTAAAGGAAGCTTTTAATGATGCAGACATTACTCAGAAATTGTTTCTTACTTCAGCGAATTCTATCAATATAGCCCGGTGGTTGCCTCAGCAATTTTATTATTTTTTTGCATGGAAATACTGGAGAAATAAAGAGTTGCCACCGGTTATTTCTGTGCCGAGTGGAAATTTCGGTAACATATGCGCTGGGATACTTGCGAAATTTTCTGGCCTCCCTCTTCAGCATTTTATTGCCGCCTGTAACTCCAATGATGTATTATTTGATTATTTGCAGACAGGGATATATAAATCAAAAGTTTCGGTGCCAACTATTTCTAATGCTATGGATGTTGGAGATCCAAGTAACCTGAAAAGGGTGATGGAAATATGTAATAATGATTTTGTATTATTAAAGGATTCAATTAGTCCGTTTAGCTGTACTACTCAAGAGACAAAAGACGTAATAGGCAGAATTTTTTTACAGTACCAATATCTTCTTGATCCCCATGGTGCAGTGGGTTTTTTAGCGTTAGAAAAATACTTACATGATCATCCGGGACAACAAGGTATTTTTTTAGAGACTGCACATCCTGTGAAATTTTTGGATGTAATAGAGCCAATTATTAATAATAAAATTCCTATTCCTGGTGAGCTTCAGAAATTTATAGGAAGAAAAAAGGTGGTGACGAAAATGGGCTCGGACTTTAAGGAATTGAAAGATTATTTATTGGACTTTTTTAAGGAATAATAGAGACGTAGCATGCGACGTCTCTATATAGCCTTCGTGTCTTCGTGGCAAATAAAAATTATTTATCTTTCTCATTCAGCCATGTCGCAAGCGACGATGCAATCAACCCGCCCTCGACAAGAAATCCATCATGTCCATAATCAGAATCAATCTCTATAAAAGTAGCGCCAGGTATATTTTCAGCAAGAAACTTTTGTTCCAGGATAGGGCATAAAATGTCACTGGTGATACCTATAATCAGTATGCGTTGTTTTATTGTGTGCAATAAAGATGCAAGGTCCGTATTGCGTCCCCTGGCCAGGTTAAAACTATCCATCGCTTTGGTCAGTAACCAATAGCTATAAGCATTGAATCGGTTTGCCAGTTTATTGCCCTGGTATTGAATATAAGAGGAAGCTTTAAAATCATCTGTTTTTGAAGTTTCTTTATCCGTTTGCATCTTTGAATAGGTAAGGTAGTTACGGTATGTTAGCATTCCAATGGCGCGGGCAACAACTAGCCCTTTTTTTCCTGCATCTTCTCTATGCTGACCAAAGGTCTCATCGGTTTCGATTGCTAATCTCTGAGCGGTATGAATGGCTATTCCCCAGGCAGTTTCTTTGGCGGAGGTAGTAATCACGAATACCATGTCAATAAATTCCGGCTCCTCAACACACCATTCCAGTACCTGGTATCCACCCATACTTCCTCCAACTAACAAATGGATTTTTGAAATACCAATGTGTTTGGCGAGTAATCGGTGGGCTTTTACCATATCCCTTATTGTAATGACAGGAAAATTATCATAATATGGTTTTCCAGTACGTGGATCCAAACTTAACGGACCAGTAGTGCCATAGCATGAACCAAGGATATTAGCACAGATAATAAAATCTTTATCGCTATTGATTGCGGTATGATCTACTAATAGTGAGGGCCACCACTGCATTGGATCAGAATTGGCCGTGAGAGCATGACAGATCCAGACTACATTGTTTTTTTTATTATCCAATTTCCCATAGGTATGATAGGCAATGGTTATTCCAGGTAATATTCCACCCAGCTCAAGTAAAAAAGGCTCCTCTGATATAAATAATTCCATGTACAATATTAAGACCTAAAGTAAACACATCTTTCCTGTTTTCCACAATGAACACATCTTTAAATTACTTTTACCAAAAAAATGTATGATCGTTGTAGAAATGAATAGGGTAAATGGGGACTTCGGTTTTGAAGCGGTGGATGCAGCCGGGCATTTAATAAAATTGGATACAAGTCCTGATGAAGGAGGGCTAAACTTTGGATTCAGGCCAATGCAACTTCTACTGGCTGCATTAGGAGGATGCAGTGGAATAGATGTTGTATCTATCTTAAAAAAACAACGCCAGGTGATAGATAGATTTAGCATGGTGCTTGAGGGAGAGCGAAATACTTCTGAGATACCTTCATTATGGACAAATATCTTTGTTCATTTCAAACTATCAGGAGCTATTGATAGAGAAAAAGCATTAAAAGCTTGCTCCTTATCCATTGATAAATATTGTTCTGTAGCAGCAACATTAAGACGTGCAGGAGCTATAATATCATGGGATTTGGAGATCATATAATCACTATATTAAACATCAATAATGGAACAACATCCAATTACAAAAGCAATCCGGACACAGATTCCACGCACTAGCGAGATGGAACATGCTTCTCCCTTATTTCTTACCAGCAGTTTTTGTTATAATAGTGCTGAAGATATGAGGGCTGCTTTCGCAGATGAGACTGATGCTAATATTTACAGCCGCTTTAGTAATCCAAGTGTAAAAGAGTTTGTAGACAAGATCTGTGTTTTAGAAGGTGCCGAAGATGGCTTTGCAACATCATCGGGGATGAGCGCAGTGTTTGGTTCATTTATGGCATTGTTAAAAAAAGGAGATCACCTTATATCATGCAATTCTATTTTCGGAAGTACCCATACCGTTATTACAAAATATCTTCCAAAATATGGGATCGATTACACGTACGTTAGTGCCAATAGGCCCGAAGAGTGGGAGGCAGCCATACATCCTAATACTAAGATGATTTTTCTTGAAACCCCTACCAATCCCGGCCTCGATATTATTGACCTGGAGTTTGTTGCTGCTCTTTCTAAAAAACATGGGATCATATTAAATGTTGATAATTGTTTTGCAACCCCTGTTTGCCAGACACCTATACAGTACGGTGCAGACCTTGTTGTACATTCTGCTACCAAGTGGATAGATGGCCAGGGACGTGTACTGGGTGGGGTAGTGGTGGGAAGAAAAGATCTGATTCACGAGATCTATTTGTTTTGTCGTTCTACTGGTCCCGCACTCTCACCTTTTAATGCATGGGTTTTAAGTAATAGCGTAGATACACTTGATGTGCGGATGGAAAGGCATGCTTCAAATGCACTATATATTGCCAACGAATTAAAGGATAATCCCCAACTACTTTCTTTAATATATCCATTTCTTCCGTCTCATCCGCAACATGCCATAGCTGTTAAACAAATGAAGAATGGCGGTGGCATATTTTGTTTTGAATTAAAAGGAGGCTTGGAAGCAGGAAGAAACTTTTTAAATAATTTAAAGATGTTATCAATGACGGCTAATCTTGGAGAT
>JADGPY010000072.1 GCA_017882205.1 Chitinophagaceae bacterium | reverse complement strand
GAAACACCTTGAAAGCGGGTAAAAATCCAACTGGTTACCCAAATTTTGAAGCAAAAGTGGGGGCTCACTTCACAAAAATCCACAGGTGCGAAGCTGAAGCGTAAAATTTTTGTGGTATAATTTTCAATTTAGAATTTCAGGTTAAACTTTATCTGATAATTGTAACCATAAATTGCAAATGTACAGTTTTCGGTAATTTAGGATGTACAGAAAATGGTACCAGGAATGTACATTTTTTAATTAGTCAAACATATTTGACACACATTGCCGCCTAAATCATAATATTCTACTGCTTATTCTAACATTGAGGCAGAATCGTGATCAAGATAGAGCCACGCTGCCTCATGTTGCCGCATAATCGATGCAGGGATCGCCGGTGAGATTGAACCTTCAACAGTTTTTTTAACTGCCTCTGCCTTGCGCAAATCAGGAACGCTACAGATAATGGCTTTCGATTTCATGATCTGTTTTATCGACATACTGATTGCTTTTTCAGGAACATCATTAAGCGTTGGAAACCAACCTTCACCCATTTGCTGGCGGCGACAGTCTTCATCCAATGTTACTACAAGATAAGCTTCTTCCGTTTCGAAATCAGCAGGCGGATCATTAAAAGCCAAATGGCTGTTTTCACCAATACCCACGAAAGCAACATCAATAGCGTGTTTGCTTATCAACTTCCCCAAACGGACACATTCTTCATAAGGGTCAGATTCGCCATTTACATAAATGAACTCGAGTGGTGATACTATATCGACAAATCGTTCTTTGAGGTATTTGCGAAACGATGCAGGGTGCAACTCTGATATTCCGATGTATTCGTCTAAATGAAAAGCTCTTACTAAAGACCAGTCAATATCTTCTTTCACCAACACTTTTAGCATTTCAAACTGTGATGCGCCGGTGGCAACGATAATGTTAGCATAACCTCTCTCAAGGATAGCCTTACGAACTAATTCGCCTCCCATCCGGGCAGCTTTTTTACCAAGAACCTGCTTAGTATCAGAGATTATAATTTCCATGTTTTTTGTATTTTAAAAAGTTATTTAAAGTTTTATCCGCGAATATTAAGTGATAACAGGATGTTCTACGATCTCTTCTTTTGTGCGATCCCAGTAAAGTTTTTTCCCTTCACGATAAGCTCGTGTAGCCATTATACTAGCTACCGAATGCCAGAATCCGGTATGAATATTCCCATTGGGTACGACATTCCTATTCCTCATACAATCAACCCAGTTGTTGAGATGGTAAGGCATGTTGTCACTCATATTAACAGGGCCAAGTTTCATACTATATTCCTCAGTGGTTACAATTTCTGCTTTTCCACTTTTTATTGTCTCTTTCATCCCCTCATAAAAATCAAATCCACCTGGAAGGTTCTGATGTTCCGGAATAAAAAACCATCGGGAACTGCCTTCGCCACCATGCGCAAATAATGTTCCATTTTTTCCACGAATGCAGGTGTAATCACCAAACATGCTTGCATAGTTTGAAGTGTATGAATATAGTAGCTTTACATCTTCATAGGTTGAAAGTGCCTGGAATGTGTCGGGGTTCTGACGGATATCAGGCCAACCAAATATTCCTCCGTTTGCTACCATAGAATCTGGAATTGCTGTGTCGGTATAAAAATGAACCAATCCACTGCCATGACTCATCCATTGCGAGGTAATTCCTCCTGAGTAATCACGGAATATCCTGAATTCAAAATATTTCCACGGGTCGAACGGGACATAAGGTTTACCTAAAAGCCACCTGTTCCAGTCAGTATCCTCTTCCCGGATTGAGGCCACATCGGGATCATTTGGAACATGCCAGCGGTGATCATTATCATTCCATACCTGTTCTATTTTTGTAATCTGACCCAGTTTCCCGGAGCGAACTATATCACGTACCTTTAACTGTATTGGGTCGCTCACCCATTGAGACCCACATTGTACAACCTGTTTGGAAAAGAGCACCGCACTTCTGGCCAGTTTTGCATCTTCCACATCGATGGCCATAGGTTTTTCACAATAACAATCTTTACCCGCGTTAACAATTTCTGCTAAAAGCTTTGCATGTTGAAAATCCCCGGTACCGATCATTACTGCATCAAGTTCAGGCATTTTTAGCATGTCCTCGGAATACTTAAATTGTTTCACATCTGTTCCGAACAGCTTTTTACAGTTTGCACCAGCTTTTTCTTTATTGAGTTTCCATATATCGCAAACGGCAACTACTCCAAGATTTTTGTCTTTTTCCGACGTTTTTATCATACTTTGATGATCACTGCTTCGATCTCCACAACCCAGAAATCCGATATTGATCCGGTCGTTCGCTCCGATAATTTTATTGTATGAAACTGCGCTCATAGATGAAACACCTGATGAAATGGCAACACCGACAAATCCGGCTGCTGTATTACCAATAAATTTCCTGCGTGATAATTCATTTTTTGCCATGTTGATAATTATTTATTTGTTACTTTCTTTACTCATTGCTGATTATATAACTATGATTATTTTTTGATATAATTCAAATTATCGTCCAGGGGAGTCATTTTCGGCATTAACAGGTGCACAAAACCAATAATAACAAGATAGGACATGCCTGAGATTAAAAATGCCCAGAAATAACCTGAATTATTGGCAGTATCCAATACTGCTCCCAAGGCAATATCAGCAAATATTGCCACTGTCACTCCAATCATCTTTCCTATTCCTATTACAGAAGCGGTTGCTTTTTTAGGGAAAACATCAGATACCAGTGTATAGCTGTTAATCGACCATGATTGATGTCCTGCAGCTGCAAGACCAATTAAAAAAACAGCAATCCATTTGCTTGCAATAACAGGTACGAAACTCACCGGTAAAATAATAATTGCGCAAACAAGCATTGTAATTTTTCTGGCCCTATTGATGGACCATCCTTTTTTTATTAATGCACCAGAGACATATCCCCCTGTGAGGCTTCCAGTATCAGCCATGATAAAAATAATCAAAAAAGGAAGTCCAATGTTTTTAATGTCCACACCAAACTGTTCGGCGAGGAATTTTGCTCCCCAGAAAAGATAAAACCACCAGACACCATCTGTTATAGTAGTTAAAGAGAAAGCCCAGGTCTCCCTTTTAGGTAATAGTTTTAACCAGGGAATCTTTTCAATTGTTTCCTCATCTGAATCGCTGTTAATATAAGTTAACTCCTCTTTTGATAATTTTGGATGGTCTTCAGGTTTTTTATAAGTTCTCAACCATAAAAATACCCAAACAGAGCTAAGTACACCTGTAAATAGAAACGGTATTTGCCAGTTATCTCCTTCAACGGAAACAACAGCTCCAACAATGAACGGGGCTAAAATTGCCCCAACGCTGGTTGATGCATCAAAAATGCCTGTAGCAAAGGCCCGATCTTTTTTTGGGAACCATTCAGCTACCGTTTTAATTGCGGCAGGAAAATTACCCGATTCGCCAATTCCAAGTCCAAAACGCGCCACCATAAAACCTACTAAACTAAAAGCTGGTCTTATTACAGCATGTAGCATCCCGAAAAGACTCCATAATGCAATTGAAATAGTATATCCAATTTTAGTGCCAAATCTGTCAATAATGCCTCCCATAAACAGTAATCCGATCCCATATGCAATTTTGAAAGAAACCATGATTGCTGCATAGTCCTTGTTTGTCCAATTGAAAAGTGCCTGCAGGGTAGGGGCCATTACACCAACAATACTCCGGTCAAAATAATTGATCGTAGTAGCCATAAATACCAATGCAAGAATCCTATAACGATAATTGCCTACTTTTTTCTCTACTTCAGTCATATTGATTTTTTATAGTTGTAACAATTGGCTAAAACAACTCAATAGCCAACAAAATGACATATAAAACGAGATAATTAGCTTAAATCTTTTATAGCTCTTTTATTTTTATATTTCTGAAAGAGACTGCATTGCCATGTTCCTGGAGAAGAATATGTCCTTCATTTGCTTCTCCGAAGTTTGGCCAGACTTTATATTTGCTTTTTGCAACAAGTGCTCTCCAGGCATCGTTTCCTCTTTCGTATTCGACAGTTTTTTGGCCATTGAGCCAGTGTTCAACATGGTTCCCGTTAACAATGATGGCAGCTCTGTTCCATTGTCCTGCACCGTTATCGCGTTTTGGCAATGGGGCGATAAGATCATAAAGACCTGCCAGAGTACGATTGCCTCCAATTCCTTCATGTGCATCGGGATGCTGTTTATCATCGAGTATCTGATATTCACATCCTATTGATGATCCTGCACCTTTATTTAACTCAGTATTTACCAGGTATTTAATACCACTGTTTGCTTTAGGTGAATAATTAAAGTCTACAATAAGTTCGAAATTCCTGTACT
>JADGPY010000389.1 GCA_017882205.1 Chitinophagaceae bacterium | reverse complement strand
GTCGCTACCTTCAGCTTTTGTGAGCACACGAAAAATACTTTGCCTGTCTTTATGAAAATTATCATAACTAAAACTGAAGCGGTAGTTTTGAAATCCCCATACGATGGAAGCAATACCCACCCCAAGACCAATGATATTAATAAACGTATATAACTTATTTCTCCAGAGATTTCTTATGATTATTTTGAAATAGTTCTTAAACATAGTGGCATATCAGTAAATTAAATATGATGCCAGAACTTAAACATATTGTAAATCAATAATTTAAGCGAATTACCCTATACGAAAGTGTACCTATTTTGACGAAAACTGTCCGCTTTTGATACATATTCAGAGCCAGACTGGAAAGGATTGAAAAGCTAATGATGAAACAATAAACTCAAACATCTTTTTGCAGTACTATAAATTCAAGGGGTTGTTTAGGTATGCCAAATTTTGTATCTGATGGAAAAGATTTATTCTGCCCGGTTTTATAATAATCATGTCTTTGGTACCAATCAATAAGTTCATTGCGAACAGAAATCACATTCATTTCAATTATAAAACATTTTTGCTCACGTGCATATTCTTCGGAAGCAAATAAAAGTTTTTTGCCAATGCCCTTTGCCTGCTGCAATGGTGAAACTGTAAGCATTCCTAAATACATTTTGTTCTCTTTTTTTTCAAGGTAAACACAACCTTCTAACACATTGTCTTCATTACAAAACTTCAGGAACACAGAATGCTGCCCCATCATCATTTGTTCAAGCGTATCCTGGTTAGTTCGTATGCCGTCAAGCAGTTCTGCTTCTGTTGTCCAGCCTTTTTTAGATTCTTCACCACGGTAAGAAGTGTTGATGAGCGCTACTAGTTTTGGTATGTCTTTTCGTGTTGCCTTGCTAATATTCATGCGGCTAAGATATTATCATTTGCAGGGGTGTAAATGCGGGCAGGAAAATATCAAAAACTGTAACAATCTTCCCAAAAAACCCGTTGAATAAAAATAACTTCTTATGCTTTCTTCGCAGCTTTGTATATCGGCACTGTACTGCAAGGCTCCCCATACATAATGCTTTTTACTACTGGCCGTAATATCTTCGTTATTTCTACGTAAGCCAGTTCAGGAATGAGTTTATCACCACAGCCCTTTATTACCACTCTCTTATCTATAAACTCATTTATATCGAGGTGGGACAGGTTTTTAATGAACAAGGTTTTATGCAGGAAATCCAGGTCTCCAAATACGATTTCTCTTGCGATGGTTTGTAAATAACTTGCTGCCAGCATATATGCCCATACCGGAATTACGGCATCCGCTGAGCAGGTAAGGGCCACATTCTTATCAGCGTATATATCCCAATCCATTGTTTTCAATGCTTCCCGGAAATCTTTTTCCTTCAGGATAAGTCCCATAAACAAGTAATCCTTCATATCGAAAACAATAGCTTCACCAGTTGGATAATATTCTTCAAGGTCGAGTGTAATTAACCCGCTTTCTGATACTTTATTTACAAATACATCTTCCATAATAGGATTACAAAGTTACGAATTGCATAACGTATCTGATATCTATAATATAGTGTTCCTGAAGAAGGCTAAAAACGCTGCATTCTCTTTTCAACACGATGCAACAAGGTGGAAACAAGGGATAATAGAACCCCGAAAATGATTGCCCAGAGCCAGCCATCTACGTATATTCCTGATACAAAATGTGCTGCCAGCTTAATAATGATGGCATTTATAATAAGCAAAAACAATCCGAGGGTAATAATTGTAACAGGCAGAGTTAAAATAACAAGCAATGGTTTTACTATCGCGTTGAGAATAGCAAGTACCAAAGCGAATATAATGGCTGTTTTGAAATCATTTATTGTGATATGAGGTTCCAGTAGTCTACAGAGAACATAAACAGCCACTGCAGTGATGAGTAAATTGATTATTAATCTCATGTTTTTATATTTTCTGAAAGCTACTTTAAATTACCACTAATTCAAAAAAATCTTGCTGCTGAAGGTATTTGTTGGCGAGTTCTCTTATTTCTTCGGGCGATACAGATTTGATAGCATTCATAGAATCATAAAAATACCTCTCATCCAAATTATTAAGCACAAGGGTTTTCCATCTTGCAATGATGTGAAAAGGCCCATCAAGGTCGCCAAGATTGGTTCCCATCATATAATTTTTGACGAGCAATAATTCTTCATCATCCACCAATTCTTTTCTTAATAATTCCATTTCCTTATACACTTCAACGATGGTTGCTTCACATACATCCTTACCTGCTTCTGTACTTACCAGCCAGGCTGATTCCTGTACATGGTTTTGGATATAGCTATGAATTCCATAAGTATATCCCTTTTCTTCCCTGATATTGGCCATTAGGCGAGAGCCAAAGAATCCTCCAAACAGGTTATTAAGAACCATCACTTTTTGAAAATCCGGATGATGCCTGTTGGGGAAAGGTCGCGCCAGTCTTATGGCCCCCTGAACTCCTTTTTGATCGTTGATGATGCGAAACTTTTTCTCAGTTGCAGCCATCCTTGTGTTGTTATATTGGTTAACTGGCTGACTTATTTTGAGATCTCCAAAAAACTGGTTCAATATGGAAGGAAAATCAGGCGGAAGTTTTCCGGCTGTGAATAATACTGCTTTGCCGTTAACATAGTAATCTTTATAAAATGATTTTAAATCTTCTGAGTTCAGTGCGTCATAATCTTCGTTCTTGCTGAATTTGCCATAAGGATGACCCTCACCATATAAATAAACATCAATAAGCCGGTTAGCAACAAAATCGCACTTTTGCAGGTTGACTGAAAGGCGTTGCTTACTATTTTGTTTGAATATGCCTAATTCATCTTCAGGAAATATGGATTCGATTAGTAATTCGCGCACTACCGGTAAAAGTTCTTTGAGGTGCTTCGAAAGACAGTGCAACGTTACCGTTGCTGTTTCATTTAGACAAGTCCTGTTCAGGTATGCGCCATAATATTCGAAATGTTCATTGATCTGGAAAGCATTCCTTTGTGAAGTTCCATTCTTCAATAAATAATTAGTAGCTGCGGCAACAAGGTTATTTGCCTCATAACAATTGCCTGCACTAAAAACAAACTCAAGCATTATAACCTCTTCAGCCCCGGCATTCAAGGCATATACTTTTGCCCCATTATCCAGGGCAAATTGATCGCATTGCTTTAGCTTAAGATCAAAATGAACGGCATCTTTAATTGTTGGCGTAATTCTTCTATCGGTCATTTGAAAATTAATTTTCTGAATAGTAATATAAGGTGCTGCAGTTATTTTCATCAAATATTATCTTACTTTCCTGCTGGATCTCATCGGCTGTTACCGCCTGGTAATGCTCCAACTCCTTGTTCATAAGATTGGCATCTCCCAGGAGTTCGTATGTGGCGAGGCTGTTAGCCCGGTTCATAAGGCTGATATCTTCAAATGCGATAAGGCTCTCGGTTTTGTTTTTTACTTTTTGCAATTCCATTTCACTTACCTGCTGTTGCTTCATTTTTTCCAATTCTTCCAATATGGCTTTTTCAGCATCCTCCATCTTTACACCTTTCACCAATTTACCTTCTATTGCAAGCAATCCCGCATCCGTACTTCCAAAATGGTGACATTCGATGTTACTGAACAACTGCTTTTCTTTTACAAGGCTTTGGAATAATCTTGACGAGCCACCGCCACTTAATATATCAGTTATAAGATCGGTAGTATAATACCTTTTGTCGAGCCTTGAATAGATATGCCAGCATTTATATAAAGCATCTAAGGGAACTTTTGCCCGAACTTCCAACTTGCGCGGTTCAGTTTGTGGCGGTTCAACAGGAAGATCCCTCCTATATTTTTCGCCGGCAGGAATGTCGCCAAACCATTTTTCGGTAAGTGCTTTTACCTGGTCGACAGTGATATTTCCAGCAACACAAATAACTGCATTGGCAGGTGTATAATGCTTGTGGAAAAAATTCTTAACATCCTGTAGTTTGGCATTTTCAACATGGCTTAATTCCTTGCCAATGGTCATCCATCTATATGGATGCACCTGGTAGGCAAGGGATCTCAGCTTATGCCATGCATCTCCATATGGCTTATTCAGATAGTGTTCTTTGAATTCTTCGCAAACAACTTTGCGCTGTACATCAAGGCTTTTTTTATCAAATGCAAGCGAAAGCATTCTGTCACTTTCAAGCCAAAAGGCTGTTTCAAGGTTTTCTACAGGAAGCTGGATGTAATAATTGGTTAGATCGTTTGTAGTATAGGCATTATTCTCCCCGCCGGCCATCTGCAAAGGCTCATCGTATGATGAAATGTTGATACTGCCTCCAAACATCAGGTGTTCAAACAAATGTGCGAAACCGGTCTGACCAGGATCTTCATCCCGTGCACCCACATCATACATCACATCCAGAACTGCCATGGGTGTGCTTTTGTCTTCGTGTACGATAATCCGTAAGCCATTTTCGAGTACAAATCTTTCAAACTGTATCATGGGGGCAAAATTAAGAGAAAAGCATCTCTTAGTTCTAAAAGATCCTCCCCACTTTAAAGTTCATGATCATAGGGGTTTTACCACGAAGAATAACTACCTTAAATTTTTCACCCTCTGATTGAAGTACATTCTTATACTGAGTAATATTATTGCTGAAATTGTTTCCTACTCCAAGCACAATATCATCTTTTTTAAATCCTGCATTATCCGCAGGTGATCCTTTAATCACATCATCGATCACTATTTTCCCCTCAATATCATATAAGCTCATTCCGGTATAAGAATAATCAAACCCCTCATTATAATGTCCATTCGGTTGTAAATAAATTTCCTTTTTGAGATAATTGATAGTAAGGTTAAACCTCCTTAGTATATCATTGCCAATTAGTCCGCCGATATATGGATACGACGTAGCGTTATATTGATCATCAAGGATGTGAGTGGGCACCCGCCTGAAACGATAAGGGCCTATTTTTACCTCTTTGATCACAGTTATCATCATTCTTTTTTTTCCACCTAACCCTTCCGCCTGGATTGGTACAGGAACTCTTCTTTTGAGGATAACATCGCTGTCGCTGGCAAACTCTTTACTCATTAAAAAGCAAAGCCCTGCGCCAGTATCAAAGTAAAAATTCTCAAAAATAGTTCTTGAATCTTTAATACGTAAAGGTTGTATAGGAAGTGTTGTAAATAACGGACGAAGAAGATATCCATCTCCCGGATACCTTATTGTGCCTGGCGAGTATACTGCAATATAAAGGCTATCATAATCTACCTTTATTATATACCTGCTAAAGAAACTATATCCTATGATCCCATCAATTTTTTCTCCATACACACTACTGAGAATTCCATAGTCGTTTATATAAAAATCCAGCTTTTTTACAATTAACCCAGGGAGTTTAAGTATATTATTTTTTGAGAAATCTACTTCGCGTATCCCCGCAATCCCATTTATTGTTCTTCCAGAGGGAGAATGCGGGATATGGAACTCTTCACAGGTAGCAGAATCAAGTGATATCCCACCGCTACCTGTATCCAGGATAAAATTAAGCGTGTCTGGTATATCATTCAGTTGCGCCCATACCAAAATAATTCCACCGCTAAGTTGATGGAAATGAAATTTTGTAAGCAACCGGGCAGGTGGCTCAATAAACTGTTCCTGGGCAAATACCTGTGTAACACCAAACGTGAATAGTATGTAAAAAAAGAAAGCTTTCATACAGTGGCAATCAAATTACAGTTTAATGAATGTATTTTTACACTCATTTTTATAAGCGGTCATCCGAAGGGGTGTTTTTCTTTGTAATTTAATTGATAGTGTATGAACACGCCTGAACTTTTTCAGAAAGCCCTTAATTCAGAATTTCTCTCAGTTGAAGAAGGCATGTTTTTATTTGAGAATGCTGCATTAACTGAATTGATGCTGGTAGCCGATGAATTAAGAAAAAAGAATGTTCCACATGGTAAAGTTACCTGGATCATTGACCGGAATATGAATACCACCAATGTTTGTATTGCGAATTGCAAATTTTGTAACTTTTATAGGATTCCGGGTCATAAAGATGCATACATCACAGATATTGAAACATATAAAAGAAAGATTGATGAAACCTTCCGTTATGGAGGTGAACAATTGTTATTACAGGGAGGGCATCATCCGGATCTTGGCCTGTCTTACTATGTAAGCCTTTTCAGGCAATTAAAGGAACTGTACCCAAATTTAAAACTCCATGCCCTGGGACCTCCTGAAGTGGCACATATCACAAAGCTGGAAAAATCTACTCACCGGGAAGTGCTGATCGCTTTAAAAGAAGCAGGGCTCGATTCTTTACCGGGTCCCGGAGCTGAAATTCTAACTGATAGAGTCAGGCGATTAATTAGCAAAGGGAAATGTGGGACCCAGGAATGGCTTGATATCATGACTGAGGCACATAAACTTAATATTACTACCTCTGCCACAATGATGTTTGGTCATGTAGAAACTATCAGGGAAAGATTTGATCACCTGGTGAAGCTGCGGGAAGTGCAAGCTAAAAAACCAGTTGAGGCGAAAGGATTTATTGCCTTTATTCCATGGACATTCCAGGACGTTGATACTTTGCTCGCACGTATCCGTGGTGTGCACAACCTGACTACCGCTGAAGAATATATCCGGATGATTGCTATGAGCAGGATCATGTTGCCAAACGTTAAGAACATCCAGGCGAGTTGGCTAACCGTTGGCAAACAAGTAGCTCAACTGTGCCTGCATGCAGGAGCAAATGATTTCGGAAGCATTATGATCGAAGAAAATGTAGTAAGCGCCGCAGGAGCCCCCCACCGTTTTACCAGTAATGGAATCCAGCAAGCTATCAGAGATGCGGG
>JADGPY010000388.1 GCA_017882205.1 Chitinophagaceae bacterium | reverse complement strand
GTGCCGATCTTTATCCTGAATTTACCAAATCGAACGTATATATTTTCGACAACCTCAATTACAGGCATTGGGATAAATGGAACTCTGGAGCTTTTGATCATGTATTTTTTACTCCGTTAATAAATGGGAAGCAAGGACAGTCAAAAGATATTATGCCTGGAGAACCTTTTGATTGCCCGCAAAAACCATTTGGCGGCGATGAAGATTACATATGGAGCCCCGACAGCAAAAACATTCTTTATGTATCAAAGAAGAAGTACGGTAAAGAATATGCGTTGAGTACTAATACCGATATCTATCAATATAATATTGAAACAGGAAAGACAACCAACCTGACCAGTGGTATGATGGGGTATGATAACAATCCAGCTTATAATAAACAAGGGAACCTTGCATGGTTAAGCATGAAAAGAGATGGATTTGAAGCTGATAAGCAAGACCTGGTTGTACTCAATGGGAATAGAAAAATTAATTTGACTGAAAAGCGTGATGACCTTCATGTGGATGGTTTTCGTTGGAGCGAAGACGGTAAAAGAATTTTTTTCTGGGCTCCTGTGAAAGCTACTGAACAATTATTCGAACTTATAATCGATAACGGTACTGGTGTAACGCAGATTCGCCAAATCACAAATGGCGAATTCCAGGTATCAGAGATTATCGCTGAAAGTGGCAATTCGCTGGTCGCTACCAGGATAGATATAGATCATGCTCCTGAACTTTACACTATTGACATTGGAAATGGAAGTATGAAGCAACTAACACACGTGAATGACAATATGTATAATGCTATCCTGGCTTGCAAGGCAGAAAGACGGTTTATCAAAACAACAGATGGATTACAAATGCCCACCTGGATAGTTTATCCTCCCAATTTTGATCCGAATAAAAAATATCCAACACTTTTGTTCTGTCTTGGAGGTCCCCAGGGTACTACACCCATGTATTCTTTCAGATGGAATTTCCAACTGATGGCTTCTCAGGGATATATTGTGGTGGCACCTGATAGAAGGGGTGTGTTTGGAAATGGAACTAAGTGGAGCCAGGAGATCAGTAGGGACTGGGGTGGTCAGGCGATTAAAGATTACTTATCTGCCATTGACCAGGTATCTAATGAAAAATATGTTGATAAGGACCGGCGCGGATGTATTGGTGCAAGTTATGGCGGATACTCTGTATATATGCTTGCAGGTATGCACAATGGGCGATTCAAATCGTTCATAGCGCATGATGGCTTATTTGATCTAAAAAGTTGGGTAGGAACCACCGAAGAGCTATGGTTTGCCAATTGGGATATTGGATTGCCTTATTGGGATAAAAGAAATAAGGCCATACAAAAAAGCTATGACAAATTTTCGCCTAGCAATTTTGTTGATAAATGGAGTACCCCCATCATGATTATACAGGGAGGTAAAGATTATCGGGTACCTGTTGAACAGGGACTTCAGGCATTTCAGGCTGCGCAATTGAAAGGTATTAAAAGCAAATTGCTGTACCTTCCTGATGAAAATCACTGGGTGTTAAATGGTCAAAATGCCATGGTATGGCAGCATGAATTTTTCAAGTGGCTGGAAGAGACATTGAAATAAGAGGGCCTGGCGGTCGGGGCGCTTCCAGCGCCCTGAGAGCTAAATATCAATTGAACTTTATGAAATATCTACTAATTTCTATTGTTTTTTTTCTATCAACGATACTCACAGTATCCAGTCAGTCATACATAAGGCTTCACCAAAAAGCCATCGTGGTAGATACGCACAATGATATTCTAAATGCTTGCTTTGAAAAGCATTATAGTTTTGACCAGGATTTGAAAGGTAAAACTCATTCTGATCTTTCTCGATTTAAAGAAGGAGGGATTGATGTACAAATATTTTCGATCTGGTGCGATGGGTTAAAGGAGAAACCATTTTCGTATGCAAATGAGCAAATAGATACGTTATATTCTACTGCATTGCGCAATACTGGCAAAATAAGAATTGTAAAATCAACTGCTGAACTATTGAAGACTGTTCATAATAAAAAACTGGCAGCTATGATAGGAGTAGAGGGAGGTCATATGATTGAGAGTGATCTCTCTAAATTGGATAGCCTGTATAAACGCGGTGCCCGTTATATGACCCTGACATGGAATAATTCAACTCCATGGGCTACATCCGCTATGGAAGAAACGCATGATTCTCTAATGCATCAAAAAAAGGGATTAAATGAATTTGGCAAGCAGGTAGTCAGGCGGATGAATGAATTAGGCATGTTGGTAGACTTGTCGCATGTTGGTGAACAAACTTTCTGGGATGCTATCAATACCACTTCAAAACCAATCCTGGTTTCACACAGTTGCGTTTATAAATTATGCCCGGCATTTCGGAATTTGAAGGATGAGCAGATCCTGGCAGTAGGAAAAAATGGAGGAGTTATCCATATTAATTTTTATTCAGGATTTTTGGATAGTAACTATGCCAGGAAGAGTACAGCTTTTCAAAATATACATAGATCAGAAAGAGATTCAATAATGAAACTTCATCATGTAACTGGTTTTGCCAGTTCATTCATTGATGAAAAATACAAGTCTGAAATTGAGGCAATGCGGGCTCCATTCTCATTAGTGTTGGATCATCTTGATTATATTGTGAGATTGATCGGAGTGGACCATGTAGGCCTGGGTTCTGATTTTGATGGCATAAATTCAACTCCGCAGCAGCTTGATGATGTAACCAATTATCCCCTTATCACTAAGGGGTTAATTGAAAGAGGATATAGTAAAAAGGATATAAAAAAAATATTAGGGGGAAACTTCATAAGGCTGATGGAAGCGAATGAGGTGAAGGCTGGTTCTAAGTAGCCCAAGGCTTAAGCCTTGGATTATGGGTTACTTCACAAACATCTTTCCTGCGACAGATGCATCTCTTTTATATATGTCATCACGGAAATTGAGCAATCCGTTTTCGTCTACCCATGCAGTATAGTAAGTAATAAATACCGGAATAGGATCTTTGATCTGCACAAATTGTTCATTGCCGCTGTTCATTGCTTCCACTATTTTATCCTCAGGCCATTGGCTATTATCTTTTAATAGAGTTTTAGCCATTTTTAATGGCTCGCTTAAACGAATACAACCATGGCTATAAGCTCTTTTATCCTGGCTAAAAAGACTTTTTGCGGGAGTATCATGAAAATAAATATTAAAACTGTTTGGGAATAGGAATTTTACTTTGCCCAATGAATTTTTTTCACCAGGCTTCTGGCGTATAATGGGTAAACCGCCTTCGTTTCCTGTGACCTCCATGTTCTGTGATGCGAGGTAGTTTCGATTAGCTGCAATTTTAGGCATGATCTCTTTTTTTACTATGCTTGGTGGTACATTCCAATAAGGGCTAAAAACTATAGTACTAAGTTTCCCGGTAAACATCATAGTATTATGTCCTTCCTTTCCTACAACCACATTCATGTCGAATACTTTATTTTTTCCATCCAGGAAATGAAGTTCAAATTCTGGAATATTTACAAGTATCAGTTTGCCATCGGGTTCCTGGGGCATCCATCGCATCCTGTTAAGATTGATGAGCAATTGTTCAATTCTTTGCATTACAGGAACATTCAGATCTTTTATTAAGGCGGAGGACAATATTCCATTAGGATTGTACCCGAATCTTTGTTGAGCATGTTTGATTGCTGTAAGCAGTGTATCATCAAACACCAGGCTACTGTCCTTTCCAATAAGATCATTGGTGATCAATAGTCTTTTTTTCAAGATGGCTGTGGAAGAGGAACTTGTTCCTTTTTTTAATTTTTTCGGATCGATATTAATCTGGGCCCAGCCGCCGGAATTTGCAATGTCAACATAGATACTTAATTGGTCTTTTAGTTCTTTGTAAGCTTTATTGACTTCGTCGAAATATTTATTGTCTTTATGTTTTTTATTTAAAAGCGAATCTGCCAGTGTCAACACCTCTACTTTTTTTAGTGGGATAAAGCGTTCCATTTCTTTTCGCTTCAAGTATGCCTTCTCATAATTATTAAGAGAATACCGGATAAAATGTTCCGTCAATGCTAATTCCGTACTGATCATTGATTTATCAGTTGCCTTCACAGTAAAATTGGAATCGGTTATCAGGTCATCCATTTTTCTTTGAAGTATTTTATCCTTCAGCGAAGTATCGCCTTCGTATGTATCATAATTGTGAAGGTTCCAGAAGGCCAGTGCTTGTTCTGATAATCCGTTCGAGGAGAGCCATGCAAACTGGTAGTTGCGCGCATTATAAAAACTTCGCATCCTGCGGGATAAGGAATCTGGTATTTTTCTTTCAGCTATAAAATTTTCAAGCACCAGACTATCAAAGAAAATATCATTGTAGGAATTCGTTTTCGTAATACTATAATCCCGTTTGGATATTTTTTTCTGTTTTTCAGGTTGATTGCCTGCCTTACCTGAGTTGCCTGAGTTCTCTGATTTGTCAGTTTTATCTGTTTGGCTTGTTTGCTGACTATTGCAGCCAATAAAAAAGATGCAGATTAAAAGTAAGGAGGCTAATGTTTTCGTCATGCACTGTTGTTTGCAAAAGGTATGCCTGAAGAGTAGAACTATCTCTTCTTCTCCAGCTTAATATTGGGTAAAATTGATATAATTAGGATAACAATACAAGAAAAAAGCATGAGATAGATACCAATTTTTTTGTCCGGGCAATAGGCATTGTAACAAGAAACAAAGAGGATGTATGTTTTAATAGAATAACCTACAAATAATGCAGATAAAAAAAGGTGGACCCTGGTTGCCCAAATTTTGGCAATAAACATTAAAAAGATAGAAGCCAATGCAAAAAATACAAAGAACTTCCCTGGCTTACCGTACATATTTTGTTCAGAAAAAAAACCTGTAAAGTTCTTATTTATATCAGCATAGTAAGTCCATGGTATAAAACAGGCAATGAGCAGGGTGATACAAGCCAGGAGGCCGATCCATTTACTATATTTCATTGGGTCTTCAAGCGTGCAAAATTCTAAGGATGTGAACAATATGAACCATACCAGGGATCAATTAATCCAAATTCTGATTGATTGATTGAACTAATCACCGTTTTGTAGAGGTCCCGAGCGGATTCGAACCGCTGTGGGAGCTTTTGCAGAGCTCTGCCTGACCACTCGGCCACAGGACCTTTTTAATGCCGGCAAAAATACTATATTTTTTTAATTGGTATTTTTAAATCCTAAATCCTACATTTAAAGATGAGTATCAAAAAATAAATCTATGCAACGAATTGCCGAATCAGAACTCATAATCAATGAACGCGGAGCCATTTATCACCTTAATGTCCGACCTGAAGAGATAGCCACCAATATTATTACGGTTGGCGATCCTGATCGGGTGAAGGAAGTAAGCAAGCACTTTGATAAAATTGAATATGAGAACCACCATCGGGAATTCGTTACCCATACAGGGTATCTTGGTAAAAAACGAATATCGGCAGTCAGTACAGGAATCGGTACAGATAATATTGATATCGTGCTAAATGAACTGGATGCCCTGGTAAATATAGATTTTGAAACAAGAATGATAAAAGACAAAATCACTCAATTAAACATCATTAGGATTGGAACTTCAGGGTCCTTACAAAAAGATATTCCGGTAGATAGTTTTGTGGCCAGCACTCATGGTTTAGGAATTGATAATCTTATGAATTTTTATAATTACGATAATAATGAGGAAGAAAAGCAACTTTTACATGCATTCGTTACGGCGACTCAGATGCATACGCGTTTTTCATATCCATATATAAGCGGAGCAGGCATTTCACTGATTAAACACTTTGTTAAAGGCTTTCATCATGGCATCACAGTAACCTGCCCTGGATTCTATGGTCCTCAGGGGAGGGTTCTACGGCTAGGTGTCAGTAACCCTTTTTTGATTGATCGTCTTACTGATTTTACATTTGGTCCATACCGTATTACTAACTTTGAGATGGAAACAGCAGGTATTTATGGGTTAGGTAAAGCATTGAATCACCATTGTCTTTCTCTTAGTGCCATTGTGGCTAATCGAATAGAAAAGCAATTTAGTCGTGACGGAAATGCAACAGTGGAGAAATTAATTGTGAAAACACTTGAAATTATTAGTAGAGAAGTTGGTTAAGAAAATAAATTATGTAAACTTAAATTATCCTTTATGATTCATTTTTCCAAATATCAGGGTACAGGAAATGATTTTATTTTGCTTGATAACAGGAATGAAATATTTAACCATCTTACCGAAAAGCAGGTAATTTTATTGTGTAACAGGCGATTGGGTATTGGTGCTGACGGGCTAATGATGCTGAGCAAAAAAGCAGGCTACGATTTTGAAATGAAGTATTACAATGCTAATGGCAAGCTTGCAAGCATGTGTGGCAATGGTGGCCGTTGTATAGTAAAATTTGCAGAATCCCTGGGCATACATAAAAATAGTTATCATTTTCTTGCAGCAGATGGTGAGCACACTGCCGAGATTGATCTGAATGGTTTTGTAAGGCTAAAAATGAGTGATGTTAATGCAGTGGAAGTTCATTCCAATTACTTCATTCTTGATACCGGTTCACCTCACTATGTAAAATATATCACTGATGTTATGAACGCAGATGTAAAAAACTCGGGGCGTGAGATCAGGAATAGTAGTAAATATCTTGAGCAAGGTATAAATGTGAATTTTGTTGAATTTATTGACGAGGACTCAATCTATGTGCGAACTTATGAACGTGGTGTAGAGGATGAAACAATGAGTTGTGGAACTGGTGTAACAGCATCAGCTTTAATTTCTGCCCACAATGAAAATGGATTCAATAGAGTAGAGGTAAAAACCCCTGGTGGACACTTAAGCGTGGAATTTGACAAAATAGATGAGGAACATTTTGAAAATATCTGGTTAACAGGGCCAGCCGACCTTGTATTTAAAGGAGACGTTGTGCTAGTGGAAACCGAAACCTCTTCGCTGAATGGGGTTACAGTATAATTCAATCTTATGTTCAATATCCGTGTGTATGGAATTATGATCAATGAAAAACAACAGGTGCTGGTTAGTGATGAAATTATAAGAGGAAAATATATTACCAAATTCCCCGGCGGGGGGCTTGAACCAGGAGAAGGTACCAGGGATTGTTTAAAACGGGAATTCAAAGAAGAAATGTACCTGGATATTGAAGTTGGTGAACATATATACACAACAGATTATTACCAGGTAAGTGCATTCAATTCAGCTCACCAGATTATTTCTATTTATTATTATGCGAAAGCACTTGAAGCTATAAAAGCTCCGCTACGCGTCAATGCATTTGATTTTGATGAAGCACAAATGAAGGTCTATGAAAAGGAGTTGGAAATCGAGACATTCAGATTCATTGATTGGGATGTATTTAACTCTGAATGTGTTACTCTTCCAATTGATAAGCTTGTTGCAGATTTGGTGAAAAGTAAAGATGGTTAGGTTCACCCGGCTGTAGGAATATTTTCGAAACCATCTGTTTCCTGTCCCATTGCTGCCAATTTCATTCTTTTAGCTACATCATGTCCAACGTACCTTTCAATTAGTTTTTCAACCAAATATATTAAAGGAGTTAAAATGATAGCCATCGTAAATTTGTATGCATAGTTAACCAGGCAAATTGCGAAGACCAATTGCCAGCTCCAATCTTTTCCAAGTTTAAATGCAATGAATAGGACAATAAAGCTGTCAAAAAGTTGAGAAATAATGGTTGAACCAGTTGCTCTTAGCCAAACCTTTTTTTCACCAGTAATTTTTTTTATTTTGTGAAATACAGTCACATCTATGATCTGGCTTACCAGGAATGCTACCAGGCTTCCCAGAATGATCCACATTCCCTGCCCGAAAATTGAAGTAAAAGCACTAGGCATATCAGGCACTCCACTTGACACGCCACTGCTTATCCAGAAATCAGCAGGTGGAAGTTTGATCGCAATATAAAACATAAGGAAGGCATAAGCGATCAATGCAACAGCTGTATATGAGATCCGTCTTACTGCCTTCGGCCCATAATATTCGTTCACAATATCAGTAATCACAAATTCAAGTGGCCACAACATAACCCCACAGGTAAGATTAACTGCAAGATCCTTTTCTCCAAAGAGGGAAAAATGGAAAGGAGCCATTCCAAATAATTTTTCAAGAGAAAATATTTTTCCACCTATACACTCAGCAATCAATGCATTGGCCACAAAGAATGCAGAGAAAATCACAAATAACCTGGTTGGTTTATCTTTAAGAATATTACCGATCATGGGGTTGTGTTAAGTAAGAAAGAAATAATAAATTTCTATAAGTAAAAATATAAAATTGAGTACTACCAGCCATCTTGGTATATATAGCTTTTTTGCCACTAGTAATACCAGATAAATAAGATTCATGAAAAGGTTTATCACGATGGCTGTGAAACCTAGCGTAATGATGAGGTTCTTTAATACTGATATGGGAACCATATTGCCTTGGGTGCCCTGTACCGGCTTTTTCATTTCCATCCACCGAAAAAAGGCGAATAACAGGAAAGATATGTTGCAGATGAGGGTAAACTTTGATAAAAACCTGATAACTCTCATGTAATGAAGCTAGTTTTAAAAACTGTCGACAAAATAATATTAATTTGTTGGATAAATGTGATAATGATGGCAAATGTGTTGAGCGTTGTTTCCTATAAGATTTTTCCAGCCAAGCTAGGCGGACAGAAAGGGATAGCCTTATTCAACAAATATTTTTCTGTCTATCACACTTTTTTTCTTGTGACTATAAAAGCAAATGACCCTTCATTTGCTGACTACAAAGTGATGAACATACTCAGCAATTCTAAGTTGCGGTATGTAAACCCATTTTATTTTTTTACAATCAGGAAGATCATTCGCAGCCATAAGATTACTCATGTCATAATAGAGCATCCTTATTATGGCTGGTTGGGGGTTTTAATAAAATGGTTTTGTGGAATTAAGTTAGTTGTGCATTCGCATAATATTGAGGCCTTACGTTTTAAAAGCCTTCATAAATGGTGGTGGGGTATATTATGGAACTATGAGCGCTATGTGCTTAGAAAGGCAGATATTACTTTTTGCATTACTGAAGAAGACCGTCAATATATGATAACAAGGTTTCGGATCAAACCGGAACGTTTAACGGTAATTACTTACGGAATTGAATGGAATAAACCACCTTCAAAAGATGAAAGAGTGGAAGCGAAGAAGACCTTGCAGCAAAAACATTTCATCAAAGAAGACGAGGTGATTTATTTATTTAATGGCACCCTGGACTACCAGCCGAATCTTGATGCACTAAAAAATATTCTCGATTCAATTAACCCAATTTACCTGGCGAAGGGAAGACCATATAGAATTATAATTTGCGGGAAAAACCTACCTGAAGAGTTACAGGAATTGAGCGGATATACCGACAAAAATATTATTTATGCTGGTTTTGTAGATGATATTAGTATTTATTTTAAAGGATCGGATGTATTTGTTAATCCAGTTTCTGATGGCGGCGGTATTAAAACGAAACTGGTTGAAGCCTTAGGATATAATTTAAATGTTGTATCAACAACCAATGGCGCCATCGGGGTTAACCCTGCTTGCTGCAATGGTAAGTTGTTAATAACTCCTGATGGTAATTGGGAGGAGTTTGCTAAAGCGATGATAAATGCAATTTCCATTTCCCACGATATCACTCCAGAATTTTTTGAAACCTTCTATTGGGAGAATATTGCAAAAAAAGCAGCCACCTTACTACCAACCTAAAATTTGCTACGTTTCTACTATTGTTTCCCTTTAAGCATTGGCACAAATGAAAAATTCTGGAACGATTCCTCCATAATACTTCCATCTGCATTTTTTGTTAGACGTAACATACGTTGTAAACCTCCTTCATCCAGGGGCAGTACCAGGTAGCCTCCGGTTTTTAACTGTTCGATCAGTTTGGGCGGAATATAGGGGGCAGCCGCTGTAATAACGATCTTATCGAAAGGGGCATATGTGGGTAAACCTTCAAAGCCATCACCATAGAAGAATTTTATATTGGGGTATTTTTTTCTGAAATAAAACGTCTTATTTAGCTCAAAAAGCTTTTTTTGGCGTTCAATAGTGTAGACATTTGCGCCCAGTTCGGCTAATATAGTTGCCTGGTAAGCACTCCCTGTTCCTATTTCCAGCACTTTTTCATAGGGTTTTATTTCAAGTAACTGTGTCTGGTAGGCAACAGTATAGGGTTGTGAGATGGTTTGTCCTTCCGAAATGGGGAAAGCCCGATCTTCATAGGCAATATGGTCGAGGGCTGTATCAAGAAAGAAGTGCCTGGGGATGTTCAGAATAGCCTGTAATACATTTTCATCGGTGATTTCCTTATTACGGATTGAATCCACGAGTTTCTTTCTCAATCCCTTATGACGATATGTGTCCTCAAAACTTCGCATGATGCAAGATAATTAACAAAGGCGACCATGATTAAAGGATTATCATATCCCTATCTGCTTGCTGGCAGGCTTTAATCCTTTAATCATTGTCGAAAAATCCAAATTTTTGTTTCCCTTCATAATTCACGGGAACGCTCATGAAGACGTTTGCTTTTCCGACTTTTAAGGTTCCCGTCATTTTAAGTGTTACTTCATTTCCAAGAATAGTATTCCAGATATTTTTTAAAATGTTCTTCATATCCGCATCAAATTTAATTGGAAGGGTAAAATCATTTCGCCTGGGAATGTTGATCAGGGTATCTGAGGATGAATGCCCCAGAAAATTATTATTGATAAAAATGTCCAGATCCGTCCTTCTCAGCTGTAATCCAAAATTATTAGGGTTATTATAGATGAGGTCCATTTTAACCCTTGAGGTGGTAAATCCCAGCTTTTCTACGCTGAAATTTTTAAAATCTTTATACTCAAGTGACTTGGGAGCCGAACATGACAAAAGGGTAGTAGTGCAAAGAATCATAAGAAAACGAGGAACTATTAATTTCATGGCAAAACAAATTTAAGCATAAATCAGTTAATTTTAAATTCTAAGTTTATTAGTTTTTAGGTTGTTGAAATTTTATATTTATAGTAAATTATTAAACTATATTAGATAGTAAATAACATTAAATACAAATATTTGATTATAAGTCATTTATTAAATTTATTATATATTTATATTTAGAATTTTTAATGAAAAGTTTATCATAAAGATCTATTATTCTTGAAATTGTAAGTTTTGAAAATATTTTGTAATATTAATACTCTTATAACCTGAAATTGAATTAGTTACATACTTATACTAATTAATTAATTTCAAAATAATTAATATATAGCAAGTTAGCTATATATCTGTTCATTACAAAAGGACTATTTGTAGTATGTTTTGGAAGGATTGCATGTGCAAGGCTGGCATTATGACATAGTTCAATTTATTAGATAAAATTGGGAATTTAGAATACTGAACGGGAGTTTTATAAGCCTGAAAAATTAATTCAATATTTAGGTTCATTTTATTAAATATTATTCAATCTAATTGTTAATATGTTGAATTAAATCTGTTAAAATGCCCTTGTGAATGAATATTGTAATTATACGTAAAGGGCAGTAAAATTACGGTCTTGCTAATCCGGGAAATCCACTCTATGTTTGTGGAAGAAATACTGAATGATTTACCTCGTTATTCTATATTTCTTCCAAAAAGTCCAATAATTTGTGATCAACCATTCAGTTACACTTAACTGTTACTGATAAACATTTTAGAAACCCAAAAACCACAAAGAATGACTTTTATTTCTACATTGACAGGTATCCCTGTAATTTTTCTCCTTCTTTTCAGCTTATTTAAGGCAATTAAGAAATCTAACAGCCATTCTGATAGGCTTGAACCAATGATTTTTTTGCGTATAACATCTAATCAACACCGATTTTAAATTGGTATTGATCTTGGTCTCCATACCTTAAAAAACGATTATTTAAAACTGAAAACTCAAGATTATGAAAAATATTAAATTTCAATCTATACTACTTGTTCTTATTGCATTATTTTCTTTCAACGCAAATGCACAAGTGCAATCTTCAACCAGGAATATTAATTTCACCAGGTTTGATGTTATAGCACAGGATAACAAAGTAGCGATCAACCTGGCAACAGATGGTAGTGTTCCTACCAATTATTTCGAGATCCAGAAAAGTTCAGACGGGATAAATTTCAAAACAATCGCTTTGATTTTAGGACCTGATCCTAAACAATCTACATGTGATTGTTATGGCTGTTTTGATAAATTACTAAAGGACTCAAAAAATGCTTATTATAGGGCAAAGCATATTGGAACTGATGGCTCTGAGCAATTAACCAACGCTAAACTATTAGCTAAATTATAAGGCTCCCAATATCGTTTAACACAGTGCTTGTGTGACAACTTGTTTTCTTTGGGGGTTATAGAGCCAGGTAAGGTTCTTAACAAACGCCGCATTTCTATGCGGCTTTTTTGTTTTTACACATTTTATAGACAAATGTTACTTAATCATTAAACTAAGGCAACGGTTTAGAGTCAATAAGCATCT
>JADGPY010000071.1 GCA_017882205.1 Chitinophagaceae bacterium | reverse complement strand
TATTGAAGTACTGAAGTGTTGGTGGTATATGAGTAATAGAAAAATTAAAATGCACTTTGGCATTTTTAAAAATAGGATTCACTGTGTACAAATTATTGCTTTTTGTATATCACTTATTATCTTATTTGAATAATTACAAGGCTCTATTTTTTTATTTGCGTACGAATAATGGATGGCAAATCCCTTTTCATCTATATCAACAGCAATTACCCATTCAAAATTTGGATGACAAGAGCATTTTCTATCTCCGAATTCTTCTTTTAGTTTTAATAGCTGTTTTTGTAGTCTAAGACATTCATCTATATTTTCAGCATCGCATTTACACGGCACAAATTTTATCATAACTTATTTTTTACAAAACTACTTATTGATTAACTCATTATTTATAACTTCCTTGTTATACAAAGAAAATCTTGCGCCCTTGTTGGTGTTTTCACCAAGTTTTTTAATACAACTTTGTTGGTCACAAAGCCAACAAAGGCGAGAGATATGGATGAATCTTGTTATAGGGATTTTTTTATTATTAAATTATATGCCAGATGTTCAACAGATAATGGCTCATATAATAGTATCAGGTTTTGCAACTCATGCAAAAAATTTATTGTGAGATGATTGGGACCAATAAAACATGTAAAAAGTTTCTTTCGCTCAACGATCCATATTCTTTCTAATTGCAAATGTGTATAAGTTATCTCCTGCTTTTCATTTGTAAAATATTTAAACCCAAAATTTTCTAATACACTTAAGCTTAAAGGAATAAAGCTTAATTTCTCAAGCGTCGTAGCAATCTCAACGTCCGCAAAAGCAGGTTCAATGCGTTGTAAGTCTATATCTACTCTCGTGTTAACATAGATAGCTTTTATCTTATAAACCGAATAATCGTTTATAACGATATTGCCAATAGATAAAGTTTTAAAGTCTTTCATAGCGCAAAGGTCTGTTACTAATATCAATGTAACTTGAACTTTATCGTTATATGAGATTTCTCTTTCCTGGCGGGTGCCCGTACCCGACATTTCCAACTGTCCGCTTCCCAAATCAAAGTGTTCATATCCGAACACTTCATCAATCTATTCTCGATATTATTAATTCTAAATCAATAAGATAAATTATTGGTATAATGGTTGAAAATATGTTATTCTGTTTAATGAATAATAATTCACAACTCATAATATATGTTAAAACCTTATCCGATAGCTATCGGATTAAAAACAGCATGGCGAAATGTGATTAAAAGCAAATTGTTCTCCATCATCAATGTTATTTTGCCTATGGCAGGCACATAAGCTGGGTGGTATTTGTAATAACTGCGTTTATTGCATTGTTCATCGCGTTAGTAACCATAAGCTTCCAGGCTATTAAAGCGGCTGTAGCAAATCCGGTAAAATCATTACGCACCGAATAAATTATAATGACATAATAAGAGTCAGCCTGTTTTTAAAAAAAAGACAAGATGCCCGACAAAAAATAACTGGTAATGTTTTTGCATAAGCTTATAATATCCGATGCAACGATGCCTGTTGTTTACCTGTCATTATAAAAAAGCCATATGAAGCTGTTGTTAATTCTGTTATCTGTAATATGCCTGTGCAATGTTCATTGCAAAAAAGATGCGCCTGCGGGTACAGTTTATACCGGGAAGCTGATTATTAACGGCCCCTGCGACCATTACGCCGTCGAGGTTACCGGTGGAAATATCGATACGGCGCTTGTATTAACTTCCTGGCTTAATACGGAAAATGACACCACCTATACCAACGCATTCGCGGTAGCCAATTTTTGTACTTTTGGAGCCAACGTGTTGCAAAAAGGGGATGTTTTTACTTTCACGATAGACCCTAACCAAATGGTGCAAACCTGCCCCATTTGCGGAATCTCAGTACCCGTGCCGCCGAAACAAAACGCTGTTATTAATGTTCATAAGGTGCCCTAAGATCTAGCAGCCTATAATGGAGTTGCCGGGGTTTTTTAAGGATTCCGTTATGCGTGGTTTGTGCCTGCTGTGATGCACTTTTAAAAGGTATTTCCGACGTCACTTAAAGGCTGAGTAACATGCGTTGTGATTCTGGTGGACGCGAACCTTTGGCCCGGAGAAGGGCAGGAACTAACGTTAACGGTTATTCGTTTGCCTTTCAAATACTTTATCAGATCCTCCATCAGTGGGGAAAAAACCAGTAAGAAAGTGCAGGCTGTTATTTGAAATTTGAATAAATGTTTTATGGGAGACAAAGTCACTATCATAAACTATTCTGTCGGTAAATTGCCCGGAAGGAATAACCAAGCCCGTTTCTGCCATAACAGTAGCATCCTTTGTGCCTGGGTCCATGCCGGACTTGTAGCAAATAGCCAGTACTAACGCTGATGTATGCACGATAGCTGACAGCCCATTTACTACTTCAATTCCACCACGGCAACTTCATAAGATTGCAGCGTTATGGATCTTTCGGGTAATTGCTCTTCAGCAATGGGGTCTTCACCGGTGCGCTCATTAACATATTGCACGGTAGCATCTTTTGCATCAGCCGGTAAGTTGATCTTCTCTTCTTTATTGCGGGAATTAATGAACAGTATCTTTTTTCCTTTCGCGGTACTAAAAGCCTGGCAATAAAAATCACCGTGGGGAGAAGTGGCAACCAGTTTATCGCCGGGGCCGAAATTATCTTTTATCAATTTAAGGATCCAGTATCTTGAGTTGGGCTTTCCTGTCTTCCAATCCATCATACTCACATCGGGGTATTGCGTTGGATAGCCCACCAACTGCGATTCTCCCGCTACATCAATTCCCATTTTTGTTAATTCAAGAAATACATAAGCATACATGGTGCCCGATAAATTCCAGTAAGCTGCAGGAATATCTTCACCCGTTGCCGAGCCAATGATCGTCCCTATTTCATTAATAGTGGTAATGGTTTTGGGCGAAAGCCTTTTCCTGATACTTTCTATAAAACGAACCTTTTCAAGGAATGCATCTGCTTTATCAAAAAAAGAATATTGGTATTCCTCCAATGGTTGGTCATTGTAAGAACGTGTTCCATAAAAATGATAAGAGATTCCATCTAAAGGAATACCGGGTTGATGATTTTTGTGATTGAGGAAATATTCAAAATGTTCAGGCCGGGCATTAAATGCGAGCGACATGCCAATGAACTTTGTTGCGGGTGAAATCTTTTTTAGTGCTCCAACAATAGCATCATACATTTTTGTATAAAGTTCCGGCGAAATACTATGTTCAAAATCCGGTTCATTCAATACTTCCCAATAAGGTATTTTATAAAAATGATTTGATTTATGAAACTTGCCCAGTTCGTCTCTAAATCCGCCCTTGGTGTACCAGCTGAATAATCTTGCATAATAACCTGCAACTTCTTTCAAAGTGGTATCTCTCAAAGCGGTTCCCTGGTTATAATTCCACGAAACCAGGTAGAGATAATCGGGATATGGTACGGGAGCATCTGTCTTCCACATCCACGTGGGTGTAGTGCTGAAATTGATTACTACGGTATGTCCGCTGGTGGCATTCATCAGCGCTTCCATAGTGCTATCCAAATATGTGAAGTCCCAGTAGGTTTCCGTTTTTGTTGGAGGCTTTAATTCCGCAACTGCCATCTTAGGATAAGGAAACCATGGAACATAACGGACATAATC
>JADGPY010000070.1 GCA_017882205.1 Chitinophagaceae bacterium | reverse complement strand
TGTTGCTGCACATTGTTTTTTACGCAAAGCTTGGAAGGGAGGAAGAGAAATTTACACTACAGGAAGTAATAGATGGCATTTGCGATAAGCTGGTAGTCCGGCATCCACATATTTATGGCAATGTTATTGTTGAAAATGATGAGGAGGTGAAACGTAACTGGGAACAAATAAAATTGAAGGAAGGTAAAAGATCGGTCATCAGTGGTGTTCCGCGATCTTTGCCTGCTACTGTAAAAGCTATGAGGCTCCAGGAAAAAGCAAAACAGGTAGGTTTTGAATGGCATACGAAAGAACAGGTATGGGAAAAGATCAAAGAGGAAGAAGAGGAATTGTTGCAAGCAATTGAGACAGGAGAGCAGGAAGCAATAGAGGAAGAATTAGGTGACTTGTTTTTTTCATTGATCAATTATTCCCGCTTCGTGCATGTAGATGCTGAGAATGCTCTTGAGCTGACTAATAAAAAGTTCATTGACAGATTTACCCGGATGGAAGAATCTGCAGAAGGGATGGGAAAAAATTTAGCCGATATGACACTGGATGAAATGGATGCAATGTGGAATGAAATCAAGAAACAAAAGAAAAAAAATGAAGTTTAAGATCATAAGAAATTATATTTTTTTTTTCAGGAACAGTAAGCTACTGGTTTCGGTATTATTACTTATCGCCATTTCCTTTATCATTGATTTCTACTGGTCGGGAAGTGCTACAGAGACTTCTGTTCAAAAAGTGATTCAGAAAGATGTCCAACGCCAGCAAAAAGATTTCAGGAAGCTGTGTAATGATAGTGCCTTAATTAAACAACTTGTAACACAAAATTACGATGAGAGCATCCTGCAGGAGATGGTAGACAAAAAATTCTTCTTTTTCATTTATAGGTCCGGAGTTTCGGATGAGGATGAATCCGTTTTCTGGAATACACAAGTCACCCATCCCGATAGCAACATCACTTCTTCAGCAAATAAGAGCAAGCTGGTAAAACTGCACAATGGCTGGTATGTAATGGAGAATAGAATGCTGACAGTGAGTGATAGTTCTTCTTATAAAGCAATAGCGTTGATACCGGTAAAATGGGATTATTATATCAACAATAAATATCTTAGAAATTCATTCATTGCTGTCGAAAATATCGAAAATGAATATGAGATCACATTTGACAAAGAAGCACTGTTAATAAAAGGGATAGATGGAAATATATTATTCTACCTGAAGCCTACAAATACAAGCACGATAGTGCACAATAGTGCTGTTGCCATCTTGCTACTCATACTCGCGACTTTATTGATATTAATATTCATACACATTAAAGCAAATATTATAGTTCTTAAAAAAGGGCTGTTCAGGGGATTCCTTGTTTTGTTTCTGCCAGTGCTGTTACTTCGGATAATTAGTTACTTTTTACCAATCCCTTTAAATTTTCGTCAATTAGAGTTATTTGATCCTTCGATATATGGTTCCAATCCTGTTCTCCGCTCTTTAGGCGATCTTTTCATTAATTCTTTATTGTTTGTCTGGATAATTTTGTTCATACGATATCATTTACAGGCACGAAATCTTGCTTACAGACCCAGGTCTATGAGAGAAAAAGGAGGTATACTCATTGTTATTTCACTGGCAATGATCTTTTTCACTTTGTTGTTTGGGCATATCATCCGTAGCCTTGTGGCAGATTCACAGATATCATTTGACGTAATCAACTTTTACACCCTAAACATTTATAGTGTTATTGGTTTTTTTGTTCTTTGTTCTATTGCCACTGGTTATTTCTTTTTAATGCAAATATTACTTTTACTTGTTAAGACATTAACAGAAGGACTGCTGGAGAGATTATACCTTGTATTGGCCATTTGCGGGCTCCTTGTTGAAACTTTCAGGTTTAATAGCATATATGTTTCATTTGAAATTCTCCTGCTGGTATGGCTTCTTCTATACGTGTTTCTGATGAATTACGATTACCTTAATCTTCTCACAACAAAAATAATTCCTTCGCGTTTTATATTTTGGATCTTTTACTTTTCAGTATCAATAACCGCTGTAATAGTTGTTCAGAACCGGGTGAAAGAATTAGGTAATCGAAAAGCCTTTGCAGAAAATCTTTCCAATAAATCGGATCCAGCGGGGGAACGTATGTTGAATAGTGTTATGATAGATTTCAGGAATGACTTTCTTTCGGACGTATTCAACCGCTTTGAAAAGCGGTACGATAATAAATACCTAAAGGATAGCCTGATAAATGAGAACACTTCCGGGTACCTGAATAAATACGAAACAAAGATCTATACTTTTGATTCCGGTGAGCACCCGTTATTCAATGAGGACTCTACCAATTTCAATACGCTGAACGCAGTAATTGAAACACAGGCGAGGCCTACGGCAATTAATGGGTTGTATTATTATGATGTTTCCTTCGATCGTTTTAATTACATCAGTAAAAAAAGTATTACTGATCCGGATGGGAATCTCCAGGGATATGTTTTCATTTTATCGAAGCCTAAAAAGTATAAGAGCGATGCGCTTTACCCAGAGCTTTTTTCGAAGGGCAATGCAAATTCGATAGAAAGCTCTCCACTGTATGCTTTTGCGATCTACAATAAAAACAAATTAAGTAATAACTATAACGACTATCCATTCCCAACCACACTTTCAGGTATTTCACTTTCAACCGGTCAATTCAAGGTAGTAATAAACAAAGATTATAATGAGTTATGGTATAAAGCAAGCGATGAAAAGATAATCATAATAGTAAGGCAGGAAAGCTTTTTATTGGAATCAATAACACTGTTTGCTTATTTATTTTTTGTTTTCCTTGCGGTCACGGTTAGCTTTCGGTTATTAAATATGCTTGTTGAGGCGAGGTTTGATATTGGTAAGATCAGGTCTTACTGGCATATCAGCATTCGCAACCAGGTACATGGTACCATTATCATGATCAGTTTTTTATCGTTTGTGATCATTGGTGTGGCAACTAAAATATTTTTTACCAACCGATACCATAACAATAACCGGGAAAAATTAAGCAGGACGATCCATGTGATGGAAAACGAGGTGCTTAACTCAGTTGATAAGATCTCTGGTAGTTATAACCAGGCAAAAGGGTTTGATAGTGTGTCGACCGATAAGCTTGGTCAGATGGTCAATAAAATAGCTGAAGTTCACTCTGCTGATTTGAATCTTTATGATTTGAATGGCGATCTTAAAGTATCCTCATTACCCCTTCCTTATGTCAGGGGAATTGTAAGCACCAAGATGGACCCTGTGGCTTATTTCCATTTAAGTAAATTGAAGGATGTTCAATATTTCCAGGAACAGATGATCGGGAAATTAAAATACCTGAGTAATTATGTACCAGTGCGGGATGAGAATGGAACAGAGTATGCCTATCTAAACATACCTTATTTTGAATCGCAAAGTAATCTGGAAGCAGAAATATCTAATTTCCTGGTAACGATCATAAACCTGAATGCATTCATATTTTTAGTAGCAGGGATCATAGCGCTGTTCATTACTCTCAGGATCACACGTTCCTTTTCTTTCATCAGTAATAAGATGAAAGAAGTAAACCTTGGTAAAGTAAATGAAGAGATTGCCTGGGAGAGAAGGGATGAGATCGGTGAGCTGGTTATAGAATACAATAAGATGGTTAAGAAACTGGACGCCAGTGCTGAAATGCTTGCCAGGAGTGAACGTGAAGGTGCGTGGAGGGAAATGGCCCGCCAGGTTGCACATGAAATTAAAAATCCTTTGACCCCTATGAAATTGAATTTGCAATACCTGCAGAGGGCAATTGATAATAATTCAGCTAATGTAAAAACCATTTCAATCTATGTGGCAAAGATCCTGGTTGAGCAGATAGATCATCTTTCACAGATTGCCAGTGATTTTGCTCAATTTGCAGATATTGGTCATAGCAATAATCAGGTGTTTAACCTGGATGATTCTCTTCGTCAGGTAACCTCTTTGTTTTCCACTACAGAACATTTTCATATCTCATTGAAACTGCATAATGATAAGATCATGATACGCGCTGACAAAACCCAGATTAACAGGTTATTTACAAATCTTCTTCAGAACGCTATTCAATCGATTCCTGACACCAGGAAAGGGAGGATAGAAATAGAAACTTCGGGTATGCCTGGCAAGGTAATTATTACTGTCTGCGATAATGGGGTAGGGATATCATCTCAAATGCAAAGTAAAATATTCACTCCCAACTTTACCACCAAGACTTCAGGAACCGGGTTGGGACTTGCCATGTGTAAGGGTATTGTAGAAAAATCAAATGGGAAAATATGGTTTGAAACAGTAGAAGGAGAAAAGACCACCTTCTTTGTTGAATTGCCGGTTGTTGATTGAATGTAATTGTCGCTGTGGTTCATAACAGTCAAGCGATTCCTTTTCTCTTTTTTATTTCGGATAAAAACTTTTCGAACTCATCAAGGCTAAAGCTGCTAAGATTCTGTTCTTTTGTCAACATTCCTTTTTGTGCAGCTAATACTCCATACCGGGTATTATGAAATTCATCTATTGAATGTGCATCCGGATCAATTGAGATAAGTACATCTTTCTCTAATGCATACTGAAGCCATTGCCATCTCATATCGAGGCGACGTGGATGAGCATTTAATTCAATCACTACATGGTTGGCCGCACAGGCATCAATGATCTTTTTATAATCAACAGGGAATCCATTCCTGCTGAGCAGCAACCTTCCGGTCATATGCCCAAGTATGATGGTATAAGGATTTTCAATGGCGGTTAACAATCGCTTCATTGCTTTTTCTTCATTCATCTTTAAGTTAGAATGGACCGATGCTATCACCAGGTCGAATGTTGAAAGTATGTTATTGTTGTAATCGAGTGCTCCATCATTGAGAATATCGCTTTCAATACTTTTGAAAATCTTGAATCCTGGCCTTCCACCAGGGGTAGATAAAAATTGGCTATTTAGTTCATCAATTAATTTGTGCTGTAACTGCACTTGTTCCTCATTAAGTCCCTTAGCATAAAATGCAGCCTTACTATGATCGCTTATCACAAGATATTCCAGGCCATTAGCTATACAGGATTCAGCAAGCTCATGCAGAGTATTGGAACCATCGCTCCAGTTGCTGTGTGAGTGAATGATTGCTTTGATATCGATGGGCTCAATTAATGTGGGGATCTTAAAGCTCCTGGCTTTTTCAATAATTTCTTCATTATAACGAAGGCATGCAGGAATATATTGGATATTTAGTTTTTGGAATATACTTTCTTCATCTGGTATTGATGAGAGATCTATAGCTCGAAATTCTTGTTTAAAGTGTTTATTGAAATCCTCAGTTGCTGAAGTATAAAAAGATTTTTCTATTAAGTCGTTTTCAGTAGAAGAATATATCTTTATTTTTATCCCATGGTCATATTTAAAAGATACTGAATTTTCATTAGCTTCCAGGTATTCAAAATCTTCCAGTAGTTCAAATTTGGCTATTATGTTTTGGAGTGAAGCGGGAACAACGTAAGCCAATTCATTCAAAGTTTCTTCCTGCCGCCTGAAATCACCGGTTATATGTATTTTGTCGGTGCTAAATAGTTTTACAAGGAATTTTTGTAACTCATTTGCAATCAATTCCACCTGGGCATATAAATAATTTCCCAGTTGTTTTTGGTAAAATTCAATAGATTCAGCAACATTGTTTTGTGTCTTTTCGCCAAAGCCTTTGAATAATAAAAGTCTATTCTCATGGCATGCATATAGTAATTCGCCAATACTTTCAATGCCCATCTCTTTCCAGATAATGGATATTTTTTTTGGACCAATGCCTTTTATCCTCATCATTTCAAGAATGCCTGCAGGGGTTTTTTCCAAAAGACTTTCCAGGCTTTGCATTTTGCCTGTTTCCAACAACTCGATGATCTTTTTACCAATAGCATCACCGATTCCCTGTATTGAAAAAAGTTTGTCTTTTGGAAGCTCACTTAACTGCATAGTAAGTTTCTCAATATTAAATGCAGCGACAGAATAGGATTTCGCTTTAAAGCTGTTTTCATTATGAATATCCATGAGTTTACCCAGCAAGGAAAAGTTATCTGCGATTTCGTAATTGTCCATATAACAAAAATACAAGAAATGATTTGCGTGGATTGATCATCACGGAAAATCTTTTGTCGCTTCGCTTTTTTCCCGCTTCTTTCTCCTGAAGCGAAAAGGCAAATCCCATCATTTATTTATGTTGTTAAACCATTGAATTATGTGGATAAAATATTTTATTTAAGAAAAATATTTTCCACTAATTAGCCTTTTATGAGCGAATAAATTAAAATTTAACAAAAAAGTACCTGGCTGTGTGGCGATGAAAATCATCGCAAAAAAAATATTTTGTTACGATAAATAATTAAACTGTACCTCACATGGAACTAAATATTTCCTATAGTGAGATCTTATTTTGTTTCCAACTTTACAAATATTTTTTTTAAAAATTATTTATTAAAGAAGAATGGTAGAGGAAATAATTCTTTGAAAAATAAAATTATAAGGGTAAGAAAATGCGAAGTGAAAGTTATTTAATAAAATATTTTGCTAGCTGAAAATGCTTGATGGTAGTATATCCTGGAGGTGTGAGTAAATTCTGTTAATAAAAAAACCCCGATAAAAATCGGGGTCTCGATATCTTATGCTTTTTAAAAAAGCTAAGGTTACTTCTTCTTTCCGCCTTTAGAAGAACTTTTTGCAGCGGCTTTTTTAGGAGCGGCTTTTTTTGCAGCAGCTTTCTTAGGAGCGGCTTTTTTTGGAGCAGCTTTTTTAGCGGCTTTTTTTGCAGTTGCCATTTTTTTAGAATTTAATTGTTAGTAAATATTTGCTAAAATTAAAAACATTTTTTTAACTGCCAAAAAATATTTAATAAATTTTATGCAGTTGGTTCAACCGCATTTACTGAAATGTAAGTTTTATCACCTTTACTTTTCCTGAATTCAACCACACCATCTGTGGTTGCAAAAATTGTAAAGTCTCTTCCAACTCCAACATTTTTACCTGGGTGGTAAACAGTACCTCGTTGACGAACTATGATGTTGCCGGAGATGGCAGACTGGCCGCCAAAAATTTTTACTCCTAATCTTTTACTTTGTGAATCGCGTCCGTTCTTTACCGAACCTTCACCTTTTTTATGTGCCATGATAATTGGTTTAACTAAAAATTTAATCGTAAATACCTGCCTGCCGGCAGACAGGTTTACACAATCTCTGTTACTTTTATTTGAGAATACTGAGTGCGATGCCCGTGCTTTTTTCTGAATCCTTTCCTTCTTTTCATTTTAAACGCGATCACTTTATCACCTTTCACAAGATCGGCCACAATCTCTGCTTTAACGATAGCCTTTGCATCAGTGCCAAGTGTTACGTTACCATCATTTTCAAGCATAAGAATGTCTGAAAATTCTACCTTATCACCGGTTTTGCCGGTAAGGTGTGGAACGTACAAGCTTTGACCTGCCTGAACTTTAAACTGTTGACCAGCGATTTTAATAACTGCAAACATAACTTCCCAAATTTAGGAGTGCAAAGGTAAGGGAAAGCAACTAATTATTGAAGTTTTTAGGTAAAATAATCTGCTAGGGCTCCCAACCCAGCGATCGGGGCGCTTCCAGCGACCTGAGCGCTAACCCCCTTAACCAACAACATCTGCCAATTAATGAATTGTGAATGTTATTTTGCACATTAAATATACCCCATTGAAATTTCTCTCTAATATAGCCAGGTTTATTTTCACTCTTTATGGATTTGGCATATTCCTGGCCCTGATGATCTTATTATTCCCTTTTATTGTAATTGCTTCATTTTTTGGTAAAGTAAAGGGAGGAAACATGATCTATGAACTGTGCCGATTTTGGGGCGATGCCTGTTTGTTTTTTGGAGGTATCCATCATGAAAATATATATGAAGCTCCGCACGATAGAACTAAGCCATACATATTTGTAAGCAATCATATATCCTATTTCGACATTCCTGTGATGATGAAAGCAGTGCGAAAGCAGCACATGCGGATTTTGGGTAAGTCAGATATGGCCCGGATTCCCATCTTTGGATTTATTTATAGAAAGGCTGTTGTCATGGTCAAACGTGATCATATTCAGCAACGTGCCCAAAGCGTACAAACCCTCAAAGCAATCTTAAAAAAGAAGATATCGGTTTTTATTTGCCCCGAAGGAACCTTTAATATGACTCATGAACCACTTAAAGATTTTTATGATGGTGCTTTCAGGATAGCCATTGAAACCCAAACACCAATTAAGCCTATTTTATTCCTTGATTCATATGATCGCATGAATTATAATAGCATATTCTCTTTGAATCCGGGCAGGTCGAGGGCCGTCTATCTTTCGGAGACTAATACTTCCGGGCTTACTCTAAAAGATGTTCCTTCACTCAGGCAAAAAATATTTGAACAAATGGCGGAGGGGCTGCGGCGGTATCATGCTAGTTGGATAAGATAGCAAGGTTTAACCTGGCGATTGTATATTTGTAATGATCGAGATGGATACTCCAGGAAATTTATTTACAGAAACTGAAAGCCTGAACTCCCAAACCCGTTTATGGGCAGAGGTCATCCTGCCATTGGCACTTCCTACCACGTATACATATAGCATCCCAACTCACTTTCAGAATAATGAGCTAATAGGTTGCAGGGTTGAAGTAGTCTTTGGAAAAAATAAAAAATACGCTGGTATCGTTCGTTCCATCATCCCGGATCAACCCCCGTTTGCGACAAAAGAAATCCTGAATGTAATAGATAGTGAACCTATCATCTACCCTCAACAGCTGAAGCTGTGGCAATGGATCAGTGAATATTATATGTGTACTGAAGGGGAAGTAATGGCCGCAGCTTTGCCAACAAATTTTAAATTAAGCAGTGAAACCATCTTGCTATTAAATGAAGAGTTTGGTGAAGATTTTTCAGAACTGGATAATGAGGAATACCTGGTTGCAGAAGCACTCCTGATAAAAAATGAATTGCGATTACTGGAAGTGCAACAGATTCTTGATGTGGCCCATGTATATCCGGTTATTAAAAAACTGATAGAGAAAAAAGTCTGTTTTGTTTGGGAAGAGTTGAGCCAGCGATTTAAGCAACGAATGGAAAGTTATGTGATCCTTAACCCAGAGTTTGAGAATGAAGAAAAACTGTCTGAATTATTAAACTCATGGAGCCGTGCTCCAAAACAATTAGCCCTGCTGTTGAGTTATCTTCATCTCTATAAAACAGAAAATGAAGTTACCCAGGCTGCATTACTGAAAAAGTCTAATGCTACAACAGCGCAGTTAAAAGGACTAACCGAAAAAAATATTTTATTGATCGAAAAAAGAAGTGTCGATCGTATTCGGTCAATGCCCAAAAAAGTTCTGATTGATTTTGACATGAGCGTATCTCAGCAAGAAGCGCTGAATGAGATTAATATTGCTTTCACAAAGAAGACTGTTTGCCTGCTTCATGGAGTTACCAGTAGTGGCAAAACCCAAATTTATATAAGGCTCATTGAAAAATATTTTAAAGAGGGGAAACAGGTATTATACCTTTTACCCGAAATTACATTAACTGCTCAGATCATTCGAAGATTGCAAAAGAACTTTGGGGGTAATATTGCCATCTACCATTCAAAGTTTAACAACAACGAGAGGGTAGAGCTTTGGAATAAGATTCGTACAGGTGAAATCAAGATTGTACTTGGTGCAAGAAGCGCACTTTTCCTTCCCTTCAAAAATCTTGGGTTAATAATCATTGATGAAGAGCACGATTCATCATTCAAACAGCAAGATCCGGCGCCAAGATACAATGCAAGAGATGCTGCCATTTTTTATTCTTCTTTGTTTAATGCAAAAGTTTTATTGGGAAGTGCGACACCCTCCATAGAAAGCTACTATAATGCATTAAGCAATAAATATGTACTGGTGGAATTGAACGAACGCTTTGGTGGGGTTTTGTTACCTGCTATTCAAATCATCGATACCAGACAAATTGCAGCATCAAAGAAGGGAAAAGTGATGTTATCTCCGCAATTAAAAGAAGCCATCAATGAAACAGTTAATGCTGGCAAGCAGGTTATATTATTTCAGAACAGGCGAGGATACGCGCCATTCCTGATATGTGGTACCTGCGGGTATATTCCGCATTGCCTGAATTGTTCTGTAACCCTTACACTTCATAAATACTCAAACAAACTTCACTGTCATTACTGTGGCAGCAGCTATCCAAAACTAACGACTTGTATTGCATGTGGTTCAGCAAATTGGTTGGAGAAAAATTTTGGTACTGAAAAAATAGAAGAAGAACTGGAACATGAATTTCCAACTTTCAGGATCGCACGAATGGATGTAGATTCAGTCAGGGGTAAGATGGCCCATGATACATTGGTTCAACAATTTGAACAACACAAGCTTGATCTGCTTGTAGGCACACAAATGGTTGTTAAAGGATTGGATTTTGATAATGTTAGCCTGGTAGGAATTTTAGACGCTGATGGCTTAATGAGCTTTGCAGATTTCAGGGTTAATGAAAGGGCTTTCCAATTAATGGAACAGGTGAGTGGCAGGGCTGGCAGAAAGGATGTGCAGGGAAAGGTAATGGTACAGGCTGCAAAGGTGAATCATCCTGTTTTATTATTTGTGCAGCAACATGATTTCAAAAGGTTCTACGAATACGAAATATCGAACCGTAAAAACTTTTTTTATCCACCTTACAGCCGGGTGATCCAGATAACACTGAAACATAAAATGTTAGAGATTGTTACAGAAGCTGCCGATAGATTGGGGGATGCAATGAAAAAGGATTTAAAAGACTACATAGTAGGGCCTGCTTCTCCCGTGATCAACAGGATACGGAATATGTATCTTATGGAATTATTAGTAAAGCTTCCGAAGGATGCAGTAATGATACAGCAATACAAAAAGTATATCACCAATCATTTCAATCTGTTACACGCAGATAAGAAATTCAGAAGTGTAACACTGGTTGCAGATGTAGATCCGATGTAGAGCCGTAGCATGCTATGTCTCTACGGGTACCCCAATTATTCAATGTAACACCAATTCCATTATCTCCCTGTATTCTACAATATGAACACCAGGATCATTTCTTTTACTTGCCGCTACCATGGCTACAGCCACCTGTTCAGCACTGATGCCATGATATTTTTTTAATGATCCAAAGAGTATTGAGGAGATCAGTTTTGTAGCTGCCTGCAATACTTTTTCTCCATTTCTTATTTCTTTTCTCTTCCCAAGTAAAGAGGAAGGTCGAAATATCCAGGTGCTCTCAAATGGAAATTTCATGATCGCATCTTCAACTTTGCCTTTCAGTCTTAAATAAAAATTGGATGATTTTGCTGATGCACCAATACTGGAAATGAGAAGAAACTTTTTAAAGCCATTACCTGAAGCAATCCTTGCCATATTAACAGGGATGTCATAATCAACTTTTTCATAAGCTATTTTATCTCCTTTAACTTTTTTCATTGTTGTTCCAACACAACAAAAGAGAACATCTGCTTTACCTATCAATAAAAGTTGATCGGCGTCATTGAAGTCTGTAATGTGCTGAATAAGCTTACTATGCCTGATCGCTAACTCCTTTCTGACAAGTATTGAGACCTTAGTGAACGACTCATCACTTAATAGTAATTGTAGGACGTAACCGCCTGTTAAACCGCTGGCTCCAATCACCACTGCTGTTTGTTCGTTCATATTTCGCTATTTTGCTAATAATTATTAACAGATGCAAGTTCATCAAAATTATCAACTCAAAAAATACAACACTTTTGGTATTGATGCCACGGCAAAATATTTTGCCACATTTTCTTCCATTGATGAATTCCAGGAGATCCTGGATCATCCTGGTGCAGTTACCTCAAACAGGAAGCTGATTTTAGGTGGTGGCAGTAATATTCTTTTTGTACAGGATTTTAATGGAATTATATTGAAAAATAATATCAGGGGTATTTCTATTTCCGCGGAGGATGATGAATATGTATATGTAAATGCGGCTGCAGGTGAGAATTGGCATGAGTTGGTTACCTATTGCGTAGAGCGAAATTTTGGAGGGATAGAAAATCTTTCTCTTATTCCCGGCAATACTGGTGCTGCGCCTATGCAGAACATAGGAGCCTATGGAGTAGAATTGGCGGATGTTTTTTACGATCTACGGGCATTTCATATCCATGATAAGAAAATAATAAAATTCTTTGCGGCAGATTGTGCTTTTGGCTATAGAGATAGCGTTTTCAAGAAAAAATATAAGGAACAGTTTGCTATCCTGGATATAACTCTGAGGCTTAGCAAAAAACCATTATTAAACATTTCATATGCTGCTTTACAAAATGAGCTTGAAAAAATTGATGTTAGTGAACTTACCGTTAAAATCATCTCTCAGACGGTGATCAATATACGTAAGAGCAAGTTACCAGATCCTGGGCAAATAGGGAATGCTGGAAGTTTTTTCAAGAACCCGGAGATACCTGCTGAAAAACATGAAGAACTTTTATCGAAATTTCCCGGTATTGTTTCCTATCCACTGCCAAATGGAAATAGTAAACTCGCTGCAGCCTGGCTGATTGAACAATGCGGCTACAAGGGATTTAGAAGGGGTGACGCGGGCTGCCACGAAAAGCAGGCACTTGTACTCGTTAACTACGGTAATGCGACTGGCAAGGAGCTGTATCGCCTTAGCGAAGAGATTTTACTAAGTGTGCTGAAAAAATTCAATGTTCAACTTGAAAGAGAAGTAAATATTATTAATTAAAAAAGATTCATTTAATTTGTTAAAAACTAACTCATGATAAAAAGTATTTTAACATCAGCATTTTCTTTAATTGTTTGTTTTACATACGCACAACGCGATACAGTTAAACTAAGAGAGATGGAGAAGACCTCAAATGTAATTGTTACTGACAGAGCTCCACAAGCCGTTTACTTCCAGATTTTAGGACCATCGCCCATTTTTTCAGTTAATTATGACAGGCGTTTTGGGAAACAGGTTAATGGCGCAGGATTTTGTGCAGGTGTGGGCTATTTTGGAGAACTCGGAATAAGCATGTTCTCAATTCCTGTATCACTTAATTACCTGATCGGCAGAAGTAATAGTTTTATCGAATTTGCCGGAGGTGGAACATATGTAACTGCACAAACATCACTATTCAGCGATAATCAAAGTGCCAGCGGCATGCTTTATCATCTCAGCGCAGGTTATAGACATCAACCAACCAAAGGTGGATTCTTCTTTAGAGGTGGAGTTTATGTATTATTTGCACAAGGCGAATCTTTGACTTTACCGTACCTGGGCTTCGGACATAATTTCTAAGCCGAATTATTCTTATCAGCTTCTTCATCAATCATCCTGCTTTATCAGAATCACCCCTCCTCATCAAACTCTTCTTCTGATATTGATTGACTGGTGATGTTAAGCATGCTGCCCATAAGGTCCTTGAATTCAATCTTTCCTTCTACTACTTTTTTACTAATCATAGAGTGGGTGGCCAGCCCATGTAATACAAATTCCATGAGCAATGCGTTTTCCTTTGCATTCAAATTGGGATAATGCTTTTTTACAAGTCCATAAAGTCCATCCACCTTGTAAAGTGATTGTACTTTCTCATCATCTTTGGCGGAAAAAAATATATTCAGATGATTGCCGCTGTCAAACCATCTTGTGATGGTTCTGTAAGGATTCTCATCAATACCTTCCCTTGTTTTTCTTTTCTTGAACGTTTCAGGATTGGGAAAATATTTGGCAAACTGGGTCCTGATTGCTTTCTCCATTAAATTATACGCTACCTGGTAAGGACCTTCCTGTTCACCTTCATATACCAATTCTATTTTACCGGTGATGGACGGAATGATACCCACCAGGTCGCTTATCCAAACTTCAGTTTCTTTTTCTTTATTAATGATTGCCCTTCGTTCAGCCGAGCTTACGGCATTCTCATAAGCTGCTATGGTGAGTCGTGCTGATACCCCACTCTTCTTATCAACATATTCGCTGGCCCTTGCTTCAAAGGAGATCTGTTCTATTAATCGCTTCACCAGGTCACTTACCCGAACCCGCTTCATCTGGTCTGCGTGTACGTGTGCTTCCTGCTCTGTTATTTGTAAGGCGGTCTCTATAGAAGTAGGATAGTGGGTTAATATCTGGCTCTCAATCCTGTCCTTTAGCGGTGTTACGATGGCACCACGGTTCGTGTAGTCTTCAGGGTTAGCGGTGAACACAAACAATATATCGAGAGGTAGCTTTAATTTAAAGCCTCTTATCTGAAGATCCCCCTCTTCCAGGATATTGAACAACGACACCTGTATCCTTGCCTGCAGATCCGGTAATTCATTAATAACAAAAATGCAACGGTTGCTACGTGGGATAATGCCATAGTGTATTACTCTCTCATCCGCATAATTTAATTTCAGGTTGGCCGCTTTGATTGGATCAATATCACCAATCAGATCTGCAACACTTACATCCGGTGTAGCCAGTTTCTCACCATAGCGCTCAGACCTGTGTATCCAATCAATTGGAGTGTCGTCGCCTTTTTCCTGCAAAATGTCTTTTGCATAACGGCTAAGTGGTGCGAAGGGGTCATCATTTACTTCACTGCCCGCAATGATCGGAATATATTCATCCAAAAGATCTGTCATCAATCTTGCCATCCTTGTTTTTGCCTGGCCGCGTAAGCCAAGAAAAAGGATATTGTGCCTTGAGAGGAGGGCTCGTTCAGTATCAGGAATAACGGAATCTTCATATCCAAGGATGCCAGGAAATGTGATCTCTTTTTTACTGATCTTTTTTATGAGATTCTGCCTGATCTCTTCTTTAATATTTTTGCTGGTGTATTCACTATTTTTAAGTTCACCGAATGTTTTGATCTTTTTTATGTCCATGTTCGAATATTCTTTTTTTTAATACACTATCTTTCTTTTACCACTTTCAAAATCCTTGAAAATAAAAGCGCCCAACCTGTCGAGAGATGCAAAAAAGGCTTTGCCATTATTTGTTTCTGTGAACTCTGTTACAAATCGTTGAAGGTATGGATCACTTGCAATCATGAAAGTAGTGATCGGGATCTTAATTTTTTTACATTGTGCAGCAAGATTCAGGCACCTGTTCAAAATTCTTCTGTCTACGCCAAAACTATTTTTATAATAGCGTTTACCAATTTTTAAACAGGTGGGTTTTCCATCGGTGATCATAAAGATCTGCTTGTTTGGATTCTTTCTTCTTCTCAAAATATCCATTGCTAATTCCAGGCCTGCCACCGTATTTGTATGATAAGGCCCAACCTGCAGATAGGGAAGATCTTTTATTTCCACGGTCCAGGCATCATTTCCAAAAACAACAATATCGAGTGTGTCTTTCGGATACTTTGTTGTGATCAGTTCGCTAAGTGCCATCGCAACTTTCTTTGCCGGTGTGATCCTATCCTCACCATAGAGGATCATACTATGGGAAATATCGATCATTAATACAGTAGAAGTTTGGGCTTTAAAATCAGTTTCCCTGATTTCAAGATCATCTTCACTCATTTTGAAAGCATCTATCCCATGGTTTATCTGTGCATTGCGGATGGAAGCGGTAAAATCAATTTGTTCCAAAGTATCACCAAATTGAAAAGGCCTCGTTTCCGGATTAATCTCATCCCCACCTCCCGGCTTGAATGTATTATGGTTGCCCTGCTTTGTTTTTTTTAGCTTACCAAAAATCTCTTCCAGGCTTCTTTTTCTTATCCCTTGTTCAGTCTTAGGGGTAATCTCTATCTGTCCATTTTGTTTATTCTTATCTATATAGCCCTTATCTTTCAATTCCTCAATAAAATCACCCAAACCATATTCATCATTCGTAAGATCATATTCCTTATCAAGTTCTGTAAGCCAACTCAATGCTTCTGCAACATCTCCACTTGTATAAGTAAGCAATTGCATAAAAACATCCAGCAGCTTATCAAAGGGAGC
>JADGPY010000069.1 GCA_017882205.1 Chitinophagaceae bacterium | reverse complement strand
TTAGAAATGATAGAGGATATACAGAAAGACGTTACGTCCTAATGGGAGGCCCACGTTATAGAACTATTCCTTATGGTTATTCTTCGCTATATTATGGAGGAAATTCATATTATTATAACCATGGTCTGTTTTATTATATGCTAGATGGGTACTATCAGTCAATTTATCCCCCAATCGGTATACGCGTAAGTATGCTTCCTTATGGTTACGTACCATTTTATATGGGCGCTGATCAGTTTTATTATTACAATGGTATTTACTATAGGCAATATGATAATTCAAATTACGAGGTAATAAATCCACCAGTCGGTGCGTCTGTTTCTTCTTTACCACAGGGCGCGAAGGCGGTGAATTTAAATGGCGAAAAGTTTTACGAATTGAATGGAACTTATTACAAAGAAGGGGTTAATAGTAACGGAGAAGTAATTTATACTGTAGTTGGAAAAAATGGCGAAATAAATAATACTGACAACGGACAAGCTAGTGGGCCTGTTGCCTACAAGGTTGGAGATATTGTTCCTGAATTACCCAGTGGCTGTAAAACAGTTACACTCAATGGAGAAAAATTATATGTATCCCAGGATGATATATATTTTAAGGAAATAAGAGATGGCAATCAAATTAGTTATCAAGTAGTTGGCAACACATTTTAGAACCAGCTCAAATGATAAAAGTTCTTGTTACCATTTCATTACTCTTTACCAATATTTTTTGTTGGGCACAGGATGATATAGCTAAATCTGCCTGGATATCTTCCCCCATAAAGATAGACGGCGATGCACAGGAGTGGACTCATCCTCTCAGGTATTATGATGCAAGCACAAAACTATTCTTTGCATTTGCCAATGACAGCAAAAATCTTTATTTATGTTTTGAGAGCAATGATGAAATGAATCAAATGAAAATCATGCGTGCGGGCATGAAAATCACATTAAGCGCAAAAGGAAAGGATAAGTTAAAAGCTTCCATTAGTTATCCAATGGCTCAAACAACCCAACCCGTACCTTCAACGGATGCAAATAAAGAGTCCCAAAGAGGCGGGGAACAAAATATGAGAGCGAATTTTCTTGCGCGAAATACAATGATGGAAATAAAGGGCTTCGCAACGAAAAACGGCATGATCCCCATAAATGATAATTCAGGGATCAACGCATCATTCAACTGGGATAAAACAAATAAATTCATTTATGAAATTGCTATTCCATTAAAGGAATTATTTGGAGATAATTATGAGATAAAAGATCTGACAAAAGAGGTCACTTTAGGCATAGAGATAAAGGCCGTTACAAAACCGTCGTCCGGAAATGGTGGGGGAGAACATGGATTTTCGGGCGGTGGCGGCGGAATGGGAGGCCGTGGTGGAATGGGAGGTCGCGGCGGAATGCACCGTGAGGGCAATAGTGGAAGTGAAAGAAATACAGAACAAACTTCCGCAGATAGAACTGCTATGTTTGAGAAAGGGGAACTAAAACAAAAATTTGTGTTAGCAACAGGAAAGTAAGTGTAATGTGTTGTACAAGTTATTTATTAACCCAAGGCTAAAGCCTTGGGTTATAATCATTATTGGTATCCCTTTAAATTTATGTTTGAACTTACCATAGAAAATATTTCGCAATTTACAAGACCAATGCATACCATTACAAGGAGCTATGGCGGAATGATTTCACCAGGAACAGCCACTTTCTTTTTTGTAAATGATAATGGGGTTGCCATAACATGTAAACACATTGCCAATTTAATTCTTGCTGCAGAAAATATAAACCTGGGATATTCTAAATTTAAAATGGAGAGGGATCAGCTGACAAAGGATAATAAATTCGCTCGAAATTTAAAAGGACTTGAACTTAAATACAAGTACACTAATGAAACCACTGTCCAATTGAAAAACAATTTCCTGAATTGCTTTGATGAAATTAACCAGATAGTCTGCCATCTGCATCCAACCCTTGACCTTGCTATATTGGAGTTTAAAGGATTTAATAAGATCCTGTATAACTCATATGCAACTTTTATAAAGGATAATGCACAGATCAAACAAGGCAAATACCTTTGCCGGATAGGATTTCCGTTTCCTGAATTTAATAATTTTTTACACAACCCTGTATCTGATGATATTGAATGGACCAACACTGGTAATGCTAATTCTCCAACCTTCCCAATAGATGGAATCATTACAAGATTTGTAGCTGATCCAGCCATTGGAATAACCGGGATAGAAATGAGTACACCTGGCCTTAGAGGACAAAGTGGAGGCCCATTATTCGATAGTGAAGGAAAAATTTATGGAATGCAATTTGCCACGAACCATTTGCATCTTGGATTTGATATCAAAGACAAAGAAATTATTCATGATGGAAGAAAGAGTAAGGTTTCGAATTTCCCGTTTCTGCATGTTGGGATTTGTGTGCACGTGGAAAAGATAAAGGAATTTTTGAGGGAGCATAAGATTCAATTCAAAGAAGCCTGAGGACATTATTTAAATCAAAATAATATCTGGTTAGTTCATTGTTTTTTCTTCCTTTCTGAATTCCTTTCGTATCCCTTCAACAATATGGTTGTTGAGAATATATTTGTCACCATTTGAAATAGATCTTAAAGCAGCATAATGTATTACATTAAGTATTGATGCTCCAGTCAGTTCATATTTATCAGCTAACTCTGAAAGGTCAACGCAAGGTTCAGGCTTGATGCTTGCAGGGATTGTTTTCTGCCAAAGCAATAAACGCTCTGAGGCATTTGGCGCAGGAAAATGAATGATAGAATGAAACCTCCTGACAAATGCACTGTCAAGATTACTTTTAAAATTAGAGGCCAGGATAAGCAAGCCAGGATAATCTTCAATTCTTTGCAATAAATAGGACACTTCCTGGTTTGCATATCGGTCGTGAGAGCTTTGAACATTGGTTCGCTTTCCAAATAATGCATCAGCTTCATCAAAGAATAAAATCCAATCTTTGTTTTCAGCCCTTGAAAATACCTTTTCAAGATTCTTTTCTGTTTCACCGATGTATTTAGAAACTATCATTGATAAGTCAATTCTGTAAACATCTCTTTCAAATTGTTTACCGAGTAAAGAAGCAGTAAGGGTTTTGCCAGTGCCTGGCGGACCATAAAATAAAATGCGGTAACCTGGTTTTATTTTTCTTCCCAGTAATTCGTCTTTCAATAATGAATCATTATATTTTAGCCATATTAAAAGATCATCAATTTGATTCTGAGTATAACTGTTGAGCACCAGGTCTTTCCAAACCATCTGTGTTGTAATTTTACTTGCCGGAAAATCAGGACTGAACTTTGGTGATACAGATGTTCCGAACAGAATCTTTTGAAGCCATTCGTCATCCATAATAATACGGCCACTCATTAATGGTTCACCTTCTTTTAATTGCTCCAACCACAATACATTTTCTTTTATTAATATACTTTCCCCTTGCAATAACTTTTGAATATACAAACGTTGATGAAAGTCATTTCCGGCCAGTATAAACTGTGCAGTTTCGCCGGTGGGCAGCATCCCGCGATGGTTGCTCCCCTTTACCCCGCCCATTTCTATAAATTCTCCTCCTTGCGGGATATACTCCTGGATAATACTTTCCAAATAATTGGGTAGAACATGAGGGGCCAAAGCAAGAAGGAGAATAATGTATTCTTCAATACTAATATTATGTTTTAAGAGAAAATTATTTAGTGGTCCCTCATCATGCATAATATTTAACTCAGGAAATACAAATTCAATATCGCCCTCCTTATTGAAAAATGTTTTTAATCTCCTGCTTATAATTTCACGAAGAAACTCTAATGAACGGATAATATTCTGATACTGATTTGTCAAATAAAGAAATTAAATATTCCCCTTACCAATTTTATCTTTCCATTGTTTCTGCTCATCAGTTTTTGTTCCATGGGTTGTTTCGGTATCATAGGAACCCTGGGTGTCCTTCAATTTTCCGGGGACCTGCTTCTTTTTATCATCTACGTAACCTTTAGTTTCATTTACTTTCGCCTGTGCTTCTTTTACCTTATCATTTATTTTTGGTTTAACTTCTTTTTCTACCACATCGTTTGCTAATTTTTGAGCTTCATCGTGTCCGCATCCTGTCACAGTTTTTTTAGCATACCCATCAATCAATCCCTTCAAATCACTTTCAAGCTTTTTGGCTATAACATCTGTGATATCAAAATGCCCTTGTTCGTGAGAAAGTAAATCAACACCAGCTTTTTTTCTTGATTCAAGGCATTCGGCCTGAAACACAGGGGCACAATCTGTGGATTTGGTAATTTCCGTTCCTCCGCCACTTTTATATGTTGCAGCTGCAATTTGCGCTTTCTTGCAATCTTCAAACATTTTTGTACATCCGGCAGCATCTTTAATTTCAACATCTCCGTCTATGGTAGTTTTTCCCTCCTTCACATTTTTATTACATTGATCAAAATTAGGTTTACAAGCTTTTGCGGCATCGGCTGGCGCCTTAGCAAAAGAATCTGTACAAGCCTTTATAAAACCAAGGGTTTGCGTATCAGTTTTACAGAATTTTATCATTTCAGCTTCGTCCTTAAACAATGGTTTGACCCATGATTTTTCCTGTGAGAAAAAAGAAGTAACGTGTATACCAGTTGAATCCATTCCTATGGTTGCCTCTACCTTTTTTGATTTTTGGGGAGGAGGTCCTTTAGTGTCGCATACCTCATCCAATTGTTTTTCAGTAATGGAAGCTTTTATGGTAGTTAGGTCAGGGTATTTTATATCGCTGGCTGTTTCTGCGTCAAATGGGTTTTTAGCAGGCACTGGGGCTTGAAAATCAGCCCATGTAAGTATTCGATATTCAATATCTGCTTTCTGAATGAAACGTGAAATACTACCCTGTTGCTGTACAACGTGGGTTAATTCATGTGCCAGCAATTTTTTTCCACTTGTTGTTTCAGGCTTGTACTGTTCGTTTCCAAATATGATATTGTTTCCATGTGTGTAAGCAAGAGCATGTAGACTTTTCGCAGATTCATTTGCTTTTGAATCTGCATGAATCCGGACATTTGAAAAATCATATCCAAATTTTGGTTCAAAAAAACTTCTCTCATTATGGGTTAATGATCTTCCTGCACCGTTCAAAGAGCCAATATAGTTTTCTGTTTGTTCAGAAGGAATGCTTTTTTCGTCTGAGGATTCTTTTCTCTGAAGGTCTTCTTCCTGTTCACAGTGATCACATTTTCTTTGAATAGTTGAAATCGCTGGTTTAAAAAAATCTTTTTTTGGGAAACCAATATGGTCTTGAATAACTTTATTGGCCATTGTATCTGCTTCCTGCTCAAATGAATCACCAGGTTGATTGATGGTGAGTTTGGGCTGAAAGAATGAATTTACACTTCCAGGTTTTTTACCATCTGCAATCCTCGATATATGCGTCGGGTGTTTCATAAAAGATTGAATGGAATATTGATAACAAGTCCAACAGATGCACCTACTTGCGGGCCTTGTGATGTTCCCTGAACTGATCCCAATACCTGAAGTCCAACTTGTGGAGAACCGAGAGCTACATGCCCATTTAGCATCCGAACCTGACGATAAAGAGGCGGGGTCAAAAGTATTTGCGCGCCCGCTGCTGCCTGGATAGCTGGTGTAACGGTAGCAGTTCCACTAGCGGTACGTCCCCAATTTGCAGACGCCATTACCTGTACAAACCCGCTTACCTGTATCCATCCACCTAATAATGATCTTACAAGCGCTTCCTGTACCCCTGTTTGAAGATTTACAATATTGCCACTATTATCTATGGTCACGCTTCCCTGGAACGAAGTTTCCAATCCTGGTGAATTACTATCATGATGTGCCCTTGTAATGGTAAATGAAAACTGGTGTTGGGTTTGCAATGGATTTGACGGATCAATGGGTGTTGCAGTTTGTGAAAATGCAGGCACCAGTGTATAGCCCATCACCATCTGCCAACCCGGTCCAGAAGGTGCAGATACATATTTTTGCCGAAGATGGATTAAAACATCCTGCCTGTTAACATAAGAAACTCTAATGGAACCAGCACCACCACCACCCACAATTGCCAGGGCACGATCTGCTAGCGCCTCTATGGTCGTTTGCTGACCATCGAACATAACCCTGTCTCCAGTTGGATCGGGGATTGTAAGTTGATAAAAATGATGATCATCTAACCATTGATCAATGGTTTGAAAATCGAGTGACTTTCCAAGGATGGGATCTATTCCACCAATTCCTGAACGGTTAAATAATGATGGGGAAAGTCCCGGTATTTCGTTGCCCAGGCCAATGATCGGGCTTCCGGTGAGGCTGGGTATTACTGACCTGGTAACTGCAGCAGTAATGATACTTCTCACCAGTTCCGGCGGTTGATGAGTTCCTGCGATAGCCAGTTGCGATGCATCGGTAATGCTCATATCCTGGCCATTTAAGAGAACATGACGTTCTCCCTCTGCAGGCTGTTGCTCAGGAGGAGCAAACTGGTGAGCTTCCAGCCACTGCCTGACAGCCACATCAGGTTGCACCGCAGGTGGCTGGGCAACCGGTGGTTGGGCAACTGGTGGCGGAACACCTGGGCCAGTTGTTTGCCTTTGAACATTGGTTCCATTGAGAGACTCTTTCCTTTTCAAACCATCATTTTGCTGAACCACATGAGTTAGCTCATGAGCTAATAATTTTTTTCCGCGTTCTGATGAAGGATCAAACTCTCCCGCTGCAAAGACGATGTTGTTTCCGGTAGTATAAGCACGTGCGTTCAAGCTTTTAGCAGATTCATTTGCACGTGAATCTGTATGAACTTTCACATTAGAAAAATCAGAGTCAAATGCACTTTCATAGGTGGTCTTATCAGATTCATTGATGGAGTCTCCTTTTCCATTTAATGAACCAATGTATTCTTCAGCGTGCTCAGATGATGGGGAATTGGAAGCAGGTGAGCCATTTTCCAATTTGAAATTCACAATTGGAATATTTATCATTTTTGGATTAGGCAATCCTCCTCTTCTCTCTTCTGCTTCGTCGAATGTTGGATTGTCTCTGGATAATGCAGAATCTACTGAAAGTGGAGTTGTTTTATTTGCCATCCAGGCATTCCAATCTCCCCCGGGCGCTTTCAATCCAAACTTGCCCAAAACCCCTCCGGCAACATTCCCTAAACCACTCCCTGCATAGAAATTGTATTGACGTCCCCACTCTTGTTGAGATGCAGCCCCGTAATCACCAGGATTCATAATTCCACGATTGAACATGGTTCTGTTTAATCCAAGCCAATCTATTCTTTCAGTAGGCGCAGGGGGTAAATGATATTCTTCTCCTGCATCCTGTTTTTGAATAACAGGCTTAAAGAATAAATCCTTGTTATGCTGTTGAGCATTGGTAGGAGAAGATTTACTTTTTGTACTTGTTTCGAACATTAATCAGAATACATTTTATGTTTAATAATTCCATTCAACGATTACTCTTTTAT
>JADGPY010000387.1 GCA_017882205.1 Chitinophagaceae bacterium | reverse complement strand
CGCCATGCCATTCTGTACCTATGTTATTGTAGCTCCAATTGGCAAATAATCCCGGGGTAGTAGCGCCTTCCTTTGTTGCACAATTTAAAAAGTAGAGATTATGGTACCACATTCTTTCCAGAAATTGGTCACTCAGTTTTACTCCCGATTTGTTCCAGTAATCCTTCCATATCTGTGTGCTTTTTTTCAGTGAAGCGATGAAATTTTCTGATTGAGGTGTTGCTGTTGCATGCAGGGTGGTCTCTACATCTTTGTTCAATCCTTCCTGAAGCGTGATACATCCGACGAATCCGCCTTTTTTTTGCAGGCCGGCTTCAAGCGATGACATCTCCTGTTTGTTCCCGTCCCAGTTGATTCTGGACTTTTTCTCCAGAGAATTATTCACCGCAGCAATCAGACGGAAAGCTTTGTCTTTAGGATGGCCTTGTGCCGGATCATATTTGTCAGGTTCCAAATAGGGCAAAATCTGGCGAAAGGAGAGGATGCCTTTGGAGAGTTCTTCCTCTGCCTTTACTTTTGGAAATTCAGCAGGAGTTGACGGATCAACCATAACCCGGACACGATCAAAAATATTTTCACACAGATTGCCCTGCTGATCGACCAAACGCATCCACAGCTGATCTTTGGTCATGTCTGTGAAGATTTGCAGTTTAAGTTTTTTTTGATCTTTTGTCAGCAAGTTAACTTCGCACATACCGTTGGAGATGTCGAGCCGGTATCCGACCATCTCTGCATTTCGGCGGTCGAAGCCCAACAACACCGACCCGCAGGGGAAAGGACGGGGATAAAGTTTTCCATTGTTGTGGCCAGTCGTTTCACAGTATTCCTTATACCAGGGATCTTGTGTCAGTAATGATAAGGTATCTGGAATTGCCTTTATCCGGCTGAATACCTCTTTGAATGTTCCGATCTTCTCCCTGTTATTTTCTGCAATACGGATATCCCATACATTATTGTGTCCGAAATAGAGCACAATTGCATCAGGCCGGGTGGTTACAACAACTCCCATTGCCCCGTTCCCCAACAAGGCTCCTTCAAAGAAATCAATAGCCGGACGATCGTATGTCAGCGGGTGAAGTTTTGCTCTTTCGAAAGAGCTGAAAGCTTCCTGAGCTACTGTCTCTTTCCTGCAAAAAATCAGCAACATCACCAGCGATAACACCGGAAGGATAATTTTTTTCATAGTTCTCATAATTTTAATAATAAAACTTAGGAGTTGTGACAAAATTAATTTTACATATTGGGCTGAATAGTATAGTTCCATTCTCCATGAAATTCGTATTTAAATAATTGCTTTATCTCCTTTTACTTATTTTGATACCTGATTCGTATTGTTTTTATTCTTGCTTTGCAATTACCTTTAATCCGTCCTTTGTAGAAACTGCTCCTATTAACTGAATGATTGTTCCTATATCTATAAGAGAATCCTTTTCAGTTTAAACTGATTTGCGAAAATAACTTGTGTTCAATTTTATTCCACTTACTTGTTCTGGGAGGAAATTAAGGATTTCTCCATGCACATGATCCTTGTTACTGAGACCATTTCCCTGGAAAGATTTAATTAATCAGTCATTATCATTTATCACAGCAATCAATTTTTTAATATCTGCTGAAGATTTCATAATGGTAAGATAACAAGTGTACAGATAATATGGAGACTAAATTTAAAGGCAGCTAAGTATTTTTACGCAATCGTTCCCGATAACGTTTGCATTTTTTTGGTAATGCAGTGCTTAATTTAAATGGTTACTTTTATACAGAATTTTGCAAATAAAAAATTAAGCTAAATTGTTATATTGAGAAGCTAAATTGCTATAATGAGATTTGATACGGTTACCATAAAGGATATTGCAAAAGCTTTAAATTTTTCCACTTCTACAATTTCAAGAGCATTAAGGGGGAGCTATGAAATAAGCGCTGAAACAAAAAAATTAGTGCTGGAATATGCTGAAAAAATAAACTACCGTCCTAATCCAATTGCTTTAAGTTTAAAAGAAAGGAGAAGCCGTTCAATAGGCGTTGTGGTAAGTGAGATTGCCAACAATTTTTTTTCAGAAGCTATTAATGGAATTGAATCAATTGCATATAACTGCGGATATCATGTTATTATAACCCAAAGCCATGAATCAGAAGAAAGGGAAAAAGTAAATGTTCAGCACCATGCATCCCGGTCAGTTGACGGGCTACTGATTTCTTTATCCAGTGAAACGGTAGATCTTACCTACTTAAAAGAACTATATGAAAAAGGTTTGCCTATTGTTTTTTTCGACAGGATTACTGATGAAATAGATACGCATAAAGTTACCGCCAATAATTATTTAGGCGCCATGCATGCTACAGAGCATTTAATTTTCCAGGGATTTAAAAAGATTGCACACATAACAAACTCTCCCTACTTATCGATTACTAAGGAAAGACTCAGGGGCTATACAGACGCTCTTGAAAAACATAATATTCCTTTCAATGAATCCCTGATAAAATATTGTAACCGAGGCGGAATGGTTATTGAAGAAATTGAAGATGCTATGGCTGAATTATTTAAAGGAAAAACAAAACCCGATGCCATATTTACAGCCAGTGATCGGATTACAACTCTTTGTTTTGGTGTAATAAAAGATTTGAAACAAAAAATAGGATTCATAGGATTCACCAACACGAAGGTTGGACAATTGTTTGATCCACCATTGACTGTAGTAAAACAACCTGCATTTGAAATCGGGCAAACAGCAACAGAATTGCTTATTCAAATGATTGAAAGCAAAAGGCCGGTTCTTGAGTTTGAAACAAAGATATTAGATACAGAGTTGATTATAAGAGAATCTTCATTAAAAAAAGAATAAGCAGTACTATAAGTTATTCGCATTCAACAACAAGTACCCGTTTCCGGAAGTTTGATGCAAAGAAAAATTAACAAATGATTTCAGATAACTAACGGTATGGGGTAAATGTTTTTTAAAATCTATCATTCCATTCACCACAGAATATACTGCATTACCAGCAAGTTGTTTCCAGCTATGGAGAGTTTTGCCATCAAATAAATTTATCCATCCATTTGATTATGCATAGCAGGGTGCAACAATAATAAAGCTGAATGCCATTAAGATAACTGATAGATATTTTTTCATGATAAAAGTGTATAAATGCTGAGATTAATTTCTCAATGATTCAAAAGCAATTGTATTAGCTAAGCTACTTATTTATTCAATTAGTAGTTGTATATAAATCTCAAATTACAGAAGCCTGTTATGCATTCCATCATTTCGATTCTTCTATCTCCTTCGCATATTTTTTAAGCAACATCCGGCTTAATAACATGCAATCTCCGGAAGGCTTTGAAGCATAATGTTCATGCCCCTTTGTCCAATGATCTTCAAAAACTGTCAGTTTGTTTGTAAATGTTGAATCGTTAAATGAAGTGTTGTTTTTCAGGGATAACTCTACCTCATCAATAAACATTTTCCATCTACCGCGGTAATAGGTTTTGGTAAGCCCAGCCAAACTGCGATTAGCGTATTCCGTTTGGAATTGAAACCATGAGTATTATTAAAAAAGCTACTATAATTTATAAATCAGAATAAGTATGCACCATAAAAGTGTTGAATAGTCTAATGGACACGTTTAAGAATGATGATAATTATTTTTAGAATTAATATCACCAGTTAAAATATCGTTTCGCATTGAAGTAACAAATATCCTGTATTAGCTTGCCTATCCATTTGGGGTCATTTGGCAGTTCATTATTTACTACATCATTGGCAAATAAATTACACAGTATTCTTCTAAAATATTCATGGCGGCTGTAAGAAAGAAAACTTCTGGAGTCGGTTAACATACCTACAAACTGGCTGATGAGACCCATATTGGAAAGGGCATTTAATTGTTTTTCCATACCATCTTTTTGATCTAAAAACCACCAGGCAGAACCCCATTGAATTTTTGCCTGCACTGAGCCATCATTAAAATTACCAATCATAGTAGCGAATACTTCATTATCTGCCGGATTAAGATTATAAATAATTGTCTTTGTTAATTTACTTTTTTTATCGAGTACATTAAAAAACTTTGCCATCGCAGCAGCCTGCGGAAAATCCCCAATAGAATCAAAACCGCTGTCAATACCAATATTGCCTATCATTCGGTCATTGTTGCAACGCAGGGCACCTAAATGAAACTGCTGCACCCATCCTTTTTCCCAATCCCATTCAGCAAAATGCAAAAGCATAGCTGATTTAAACTTTACGATTTCACCGGCAGATAATGTGGATGCAACAGGTGAGATGGCTTTGTCAAAAATCTGCCGTATTTCCTTTTCACTAAAATCCGCATCATATAAAACTTCAAGTCCGTGATCAGATAGGCGGCAACCCATTTCATGAAAATAGTCGTGCCTGCATTTTAAAGCGTATAAAAAGTTATCGAACGATTTTATAGAATGATTGGTTACTTCACCTATTTTCTCAACATATTGCCTAAAAGCAATACCGTTTTCAATTTCCATCGCTTTATCAGGTCGAAAAGCTGGGTATACTTTACAATTGAAGCTGTTTGCAGCAAGATATTGATGGGCATCCAAGGTGTCTGTTGGGTCATCAGTAGTGCAGATTGTTTCAACATTGAAGTATTTAATGATGTTTTGGGTACTGTATTTTTTTTGCAATTGTGAATTGCAGTCTTCATAGATTTCACCTGCACTATCCTTGTTTAGTAATTTTTGTATACCGAAAGGTTTCAATAATTCCATATGGCTCCAATGATATAGCGGGCTGCGCATGGTAAAAGGCAAGGTTTCTGCCCATTTCATAAATTTTTCCTTGTCGCTGGCTGATCCGGTTATAAAATGTTCATCAACTCCCATTGTTCGTATAGCCCGCCATTTATAATGATCGCCATACAGCCAAATCTGAGTCATGTTTTCAAATACCTTGTTACTGGCTATATCACTGGGGGGAAGGTGGCAATGATAATCTATAATGGGCATGGCTTTGGCATAATTATGAAACAGTTCCTTAGCCAGTTCGCTTTTTAATAAAAAATCATCAGTAATAAAGGATGATGTGTTAATCGTCGTCTGCATGGTTTATGTTAGTTTAATTTCTAAGAGCATGTTTTTCATTTCTGGTTGATTTTTATATTTTGAAGTTATTTAATGAAAAACCTTTCTTTGTTCCAATTTCGTTCCACAAGAAACCTCTAAAAAATAATCCAATAATATAGATCCATTTAAAGGAAGACAAAATAAAACACTAGTCCGTTTTACTCCATTTTTTTAGGTTTTAGTGGGTACTGGTGTCAGCATACTCATTACCTTCCTGTCTAAATAATTAATCGTATCGGCAAAAAATAACCGTACTACAACCCTCAACCTGAATTTATACCGGGTATAATTAATGGCGGATATTATATGTAAAGGAATTATCATTTAAAAAAGAGGAGTTAATTAAAATGCAAAGGTGGCACCGCCATCCACAGGTAAGGTTACACCGGTAACATATTTAGCGGCATTAGAACACAAGTATACTACGGCATTGCCAATGTCTTCCGATTCACCAAAATCTTTAAACGGGATCCTGCTTAAAATTTTTTCTTTTCTTTCCTTATCGCCATTCATAGCTATTTCCAGCATATCCGATTTTATCCAGCCTGGTGCAATAGTGTTAATGCGTATATTATAGGCAGAACAATCCATTACCAATTGGTGCATCATGCCAATCACGCCTGTTTTGGATGTACCATAGGCCACTACTTTATCCATTCCAAAAAGTCCTGTCATAGAGCTGATCATAATGATACTTCCAGTACGCCGCTCTTTCATCTCTTTTACAAATTCTCTGCTGATAGTAAAAACACTTTGAAGGTTGGTGTTTATTACTTTGTCAAATTCTTCATCGCTTGTTTCCCACATATTTTTTTTCAGGTGGATACCTGCATTGTTTACTAATATGTCAATTGCGCCGTATTTTTCATATACAAACTTCACAAATCCAGGGATTTCACTTCGACTATTTATATCTAGGAATTCATAAAAAATCATTTCTGGGTTTATATCAGCAGCCTGCTGTAAAACTGTCGGGCGTCTCCCTGCAATAATTACTTTGCATCCTGCTTTTACAAGTGAATAGGTTATTCCTAACCCAATACCCGTGCCACCCCCGGTAACAAATGCTATTTTTCCATTCAATGAAAAAGGGTTCTGGTTCATTTTATAATGATTTTCTTTTGATAAGATTAAAGGAGTTATGAATAATGCGGGTTTCTTTTCTTAATATTAATTCGGCAACGGTGGTCCCCATTTTTGCAAAGTCGGATGATATGGTAGTGATGCCGCCAGCTAATATTCTTTTCAATGGGTTTTCGTTATAACTGATAATTCCAATGTCTTTACCTAATTTCAATTTGGTGTTTTGCTGGAGCTCAATCAGTTCAATAAGTAAATCATCGGTGGTTGTAATAAATAAGGTGCCAGGCTCCAGCATTTTTTCACGTACCGCTTCAGCCACTTTTAATCTAATTTTATTTTCTGAAGTAAACTGGCGGATACCATCAATTATTTCTTCTGGCAAGTTTTTCCCTTTAGGAAAAAGTACAACCAGTTGGTTATATTTCAATACAGTTGACTGCTGACTATTCAGGGCATTATATACATCCAGCCTGAAATCCTGGTGAACGGAAGAGGCACCGGGAATGTGATATTGTAGGGGCCGGTCAAGGATAAACAGTTTTTCTGGAGGCAATATTTTTAACACTTCAATGGAAGTAGGATTATAGTGAGGCATAATGATAAAGTAGTGGTAAGATGCCTCCTTACTTTTAATGATGTTTTCAAAGATCTCTGCATTGTAATTGTGAAACAGCAAGTCAACGTGGGCTTTTTCATTAAGTGTGTTTACAATGGATTTATAAATAACTTCTTTGGATGGGCTGAGCACATTAAATAATACCAGCACCCGCCATTGCTTTTGCGTATTAGTTGTTAGAACAAAAAACCCTTTTTTCTCCGTAGAATCGATAAGGCCATTTGCTTTCAGATGCCGGTATGCTTTTACTACGGTTTCCTTGGCTACTTTATTATTCTTGCTAACCTTTTCAATAGAAGGCATTTTATCGCCGACCTTCAGTTCGCCAACTTCAATGCGTTCCATCAGTCTATCTACTATTTGCTGGTATTTTGGCACACTTGCGTGCGGGTTGATTTTTAAGTTCATATCACGATGTCTTTACAAAAGTAAAAAAAAATCTGTACTATGTTGTATTATACTAATAATTTTTTTTAATTTCGTTTTGTCAATTCAATAACGATTGCCTTTATGATTCAACCTTCCTTTGCAGACAGATTACAAAATGCTTACAGCGGCGCTGTATTCGATGTTCTCCGGAGCATGGGTTACCATAATCAATCGCTTCCGCATACTATCCGGCCACTTAATATTTCACAAAAATTGACCGGTCCTGTTTTTACCATTGAGGGCCGCAGAGATGATTCATTGGATGATGATGAAACATTACTGCGCTGGTGCAAGCTCTTGTCTAATGCCCCTTCCGGCTATGTGCTGGTTTGCCAACCCAATGATTCTACTGTTTCTCACATGGGCGAATTATCATCTGAAACATTAGTATATAAAGGAGTAAAAGGTTATGTAGTAGATGGCGGCTGCAGGGACTCAGGCTTTATTGACAAATTGGGATTTCCTGTTTTCTGCCGCTACTATACACCAGTTGATATTGTGGGTAAATGGGCAGCATATGCATTTGGCGAACCCATAGAAATTGGTGGAGTCATTATACGAAAAGACGACTTTATCATGGCTGACAGGGATGGTACTGTAATTATTCCCAAGGAAATATTACCAGAGGCATTGCAGAAAGTGGAAGAAGTATTACAAACAGAAAATAAGGTACGAACTGCGATTTTAAAAGGTGTTGACCCTGTAGATGCTTACCTGGAGTTTGGAAAATTTTAAACATGAAAAGCCTTCATAAAAATATAATTCAGTTGCATGAAAAGGATAATGTAGTGGTAGTAGTTGAGACCTTACAGGCTGGCGATATAATCGCTATCAATGGTAAAGAGATCTTCGTGACAAAAGCTTTGGACATAGGACATAAACTGGCTTTGAAAAATATAAGCAAAGGAGAACAGATCATTAAGTATGGAATAGCTATTGGCAGGGCAAGTGAAGATATAGGGTCAGGTATGCATGTGCATACCCATAATTTGAGAAGTGATTATTTACCAACCTACACATTGAATTAAAAAGGCAAGAAAAGTAGATATATTAATGGATGATTTAAAAAACATACAGTTGTCAGGCTACCTGCGGAGCGATGGCAGAAAGGGCATCCGCAATATTGTAGTGATTGCCTACTTAGTGGAGTGTGTGCATTTTGTAGCGGATGAAATTGCTTCTTACTTCAAAAGACAGCCGGTTCATGTTATTGGTTTCAGTGGTTGTTATCCCAATGCTCATGCAGACAAAGTAATGAATGCATTGTGCACCCATCCTAATGTGGGAGCGGTATTATTGCTCTCATTGGGTTGCGAAAGTTTTAATAAGAAAAGAATTATAGAAACAATTATAGAGACCAAGAGACCTGTAACCTTAATAACTGCACAACAGGCGGGAGGTACTAAAGCTGTAATTAAAGAAGGAAAGCAATGGGTAAATGAAGTATTGCTGCAATTGGAAAAACAAACCAAAGTTCCCATGTCATTAAATGAAATAGTGGTGGGTACTATTTGCGGAGGGTCGGATGCTACCAGTGGCATTACGGCAAATCCTTCTGTGGGCAAAGCTTTTGACAAATTAGTGAAAGCCGGTTTCGCAGTGATGTTTGAAGAAACAGGTGAGATGATTGGCTTGGAAAATCATATGGCAAAAAGGGCAGTGACAAAAGAATTGGGTACTGTGTTGTATGATGCAGTTGTAAAGGCTGCAAAATATTACAGCATTATGGGGCATGGAAGTTTTGCCCCCGGAAATGCGGACGGAGGTTTAACAACCATCGAAGAAAAATCAATGGGTGCTTATTCCAAAGGAGGTCATTCACCCATTACCGGTTTATTAAAGCCCGGTGATATTCCCCGGCATGGCGGTTTGTATTTATTGGATGTGGTTCCTGATGGTGAACCGATGTTTGGTTTTCCCAATATTAATGACAGCGCAGAAATTTCAGAACTGATGGCCTGTGGTTGCCATATTATTTTATTTACCACCGGTAGAGGTTCTATCGTGGGTTCTGCTATATCTCCTGTTATAAAAATATGCGCCAACCCGGAAACATACGGACGGATGAAAGATGACATGGACATCAATGCTGGTAAAATATTATTGAATGAAGCCACGATGGAAGATATAGCGAATGAGATTATCGAAAAGATTGTGGATGTGGCAAATGGAGCAGCTACCTGCTCGGAGGAACTGGGTCACCGGGAATTTGTCTTAAGTTATAAACGTTTTGAACCGGCAGGCCCGGCCTGCTTACCCTAAAAAACAATATGATACTACGTTTATATTTATCTGATTTCCCATGCCCTCCTGACTGATGGAAATTTTTATACAGTTGTTTTGCTTCTAAGAGTATAGTATAAAATACTTTACGAGTATTAGTGATGGTAGTATAATCTATCTTTTTAATAGTTTGGGCTATTTTCTCAATGTATATTATGTTATAAATTTATTTTACTATATAAAAGCTTCTTTTTTCGTAAATCATTATCAATTTAATAAATAACTAAATGAATTTCATATGAACACTTTAAAAATTATTTTACGGATTTATATTGTTGGAATTATATTGCTTATTTCCTGCACAAGGGTTGGTGCTCAGGGGGAAAAAACGGATAAGAACGCAAAGCCTATGCTTTGTGTAGGACAATATTGGACGGAAGCGGAAGGTAAAGCTTTTCTTGATCATCAGCGAAAAACCTACACCACGGGCGAAGCCTGGGAAAAACGTGCAAAGCAGATCCGAACACAAATTCTGAAGGGCGCCGGCTTGGAGAAATACCCTAAAAAATGCCCGCTCAATCCTATTATAGGTGAAAAACGCGTTTTTGAAGGATACCAGGTACAGAATATTGCTTTTGAAAGCCTGCCTGGAGTTTATGTTACCGGAAGTTTATATACTCCAACCAATTCGAAAGGTAAGCTTCCAGGTATATTATGCCCACATGGACATTTTGGAACGTCTGGGGATGGAGCCTATGGCCGATACCATCCTGATGTTCAAAAACGTTCCGCCGTCCTGGCACGTATGGGCGCTATAGTTTTTGCTTATGACATGGTTGGATACGGACAACTTGCCGAATTTGGATGGAAACATGAGCATCCCCAAACACTCAAATTACAGCTATGGAACAGTATACGTGCCGTTGATTTCCTGCTTTTGATGGGTGCCAATCCTAAAAAGATTGCCATTACAGGCGCATCGGGTGGAGGTACGCAAACATTTCTGCTTACAGCGATTGATGACCGTATAGGTGTTTCGGTTCCTGTTGTACAGGTTTCTGCCGGTTTCTTTGGCGGATGCATTTGTGAAAGTGGTATGCCCATTCATAAAAGCAATAATTTTCAGACAAATAACGTAGAGATTGCCGCATGTGCTGCCCCGCGCCCAATGTTATTGGTTTCAGATGGCGACGACTGGACAAAGAACACCCCCCAGGTCGAATATCCGCATATTAAATACATTTACGGTTTACTTGGCAACCCCAATCTTATAGAGAATGTTCATCTTCCCAACGACAAACATGGGTACGATTATAACAAACGGGCTGCAGTTTACCCTTTTCTGGCAAAATATCTTGGACTAGATCTTACCAAGGCTATGAATCCAGACGGATCTCTTAAAGAAGACGGAATTGTAATAGAAGATCAAAAAGCTCTTTATCCATTCGATGATAAACATCCTTTCCCAGTCAATGGTATCAGAAATAATGATGATGTAATCTGGAAATAAGTTTAAATTTTACACCAAAAAATCTAATTCTCATTAACTGACTGAAATGAGTTTATTTAATATTTTAACTTAAATTGTTTAAAGCATATGTATATAAAAATTATTACAAAGCCCTTAGTATATATACTACTATTGAGCCTTGTAAGTTTTACTCATAATTTAAAGGCTCAAAGCTATAATGTGTTAGAGTATGGGGCCATAAATGATACCAGTAAACTGAGCACCACTGCTATTAATAAAGCTATAGAAGCATGTAGCCTTGCCGGTGGGGGTAAAGTTTTTATTCCTGCAGGCAGATATAAGACAGGTACTATTATCCTACGGGACAATGTTGAGCTTTATCTCGACCGGGGGGCAATTTTATTTGCAAGTACGAATCAAAAAGATTTTCCTCGGCAGAAACAACCTTCTTACCGTTCACAAAAAGATCCGGGGGGATGGTTTGCTTTAATATATGCTGAAGGTGCGAACAATATTGGCATTAGCGGGAAAGGAACTATTGACGGACAAGGTGCCAGGCAAACTGCACGACGTAATCTGTTAGGATTAGGAGACACTGATCAATTTGGATTAGGAGACAGGGATGGCAGGCCAAGGAATATTCTTTTAATTTCATGTAAGAATGTTTCCGTTGAAGGGGTGACTATGTTAAGTTCGGGTATCTGGAATCAGCATTATCTGAATTGTGAAGATGTGCTGGTAAATAATATACAAGTTTATAACCATAGCAATAGAAATAATGATGCTATTGATATTGATGGATGCCGGAGATTTATATTATCCAATAGCATTTTTGATACAGATGATGATGGAATTACGCTTAAGAGCACAGGAAGTGCAGGGTGCGAAGATGTGACTATAACAAATTGTATTGTTAGCAGCTACGCTAATGCAATCAAATGTGGAACTGAGTCAACAGGAGGATTTAAAAATATTACTATTTCAAACTGTGTAATTAAGCCATCCAGAACCGAGACCAAGTCTTTCATCGGTATGACCCCCTTTGGAACATCCGGTATTACGCTTGAGATTGTAGATGGCGGAATTCTGGATGGAGTATCCATTAATAATGTTGTAATAGAGGGAACTCAGTGCCCGATTTATGTCAGGTTAGGTAACCGGGCCCGCAAGCATAGAGAAGATGCGCCTGAACCTCCTGTCGGTCAAATTAAAAATATACAAATTTCCAATATAACTGCGTATAATACCGGGAATTATTCATCATCTATAACCGGCATTCCTGGAGCTAGTATAGAAAATATTTCATTAAGTAATATCAATATTGTAAATAGGGGGGAAGTAAGTAAAGGAGACTACCTCATTGATCCAACAAAGGTAAGTGAAGATGAAAAGGAATACCCCGATGCAGAAAGCTGGAAAATTCTTCCGAGCTATGGATTTTTTATCCGGCATGTAAAAAGTATATCCTTAGTTAATATTAGACTAGCATCTGTTCATCCTGATATAAGGATTCCTGTGATTGGAATTGATGTAAATAATTTTTTCGTAAGAGATTTTAATGTCGATAAAATGACAGGCAAAATTAACTTTCAATTTATTGATGTAAAGAATTATGATATTGAGAGACATAAGATAAAAATATTGCATTAGATATTTACTTTTTATAGTCAGGATCAAGCCCTCTATGTAGTTTTCAAAGAATTACATTAGCGTTGCAACATCTTCAATTGATTATCATTTTGTTCTTTGAAATATTGTAATTGAGTTTGACGAAACAGTTGATTTATGGGCATTTTTCCAAAAATGGATATGCGCCATTGGCTTCAAAAGGGATAACATCCAAAACATTTACATCGAGAACAGAGGCAGGAGAAAATAAAATAAATTCTGTGATAGACGTTTTTTGATCAATTTGCGTGGGTAAATTCATACCTCCTTTTGTTCTTATAAATTTCCCCAATTAAAATCAGAAAGACGCAAATCAGTGTTTAATGCATTAATATACTCCTTGTAAACTCAATACTGACAATATTTTCAAAGAACTAATGTTTTCAACAGCGCAAGGCGTGTGTCTCCTATTATAAATTTTGATTCTGCTAAATCATAGGATAATCGATTACGATAAATGAATACACTATTTCATTTTGTGTAATTAAAAGATAGTTTGGTTTATTATTTATCACTCTTAAATAATTGCACATGCCTAATATTTTTCAGCAAAAACAAGTAAGCAGTGTGAGCAAATGGCTTACACTAAATACTTCTTATACTTCTACCGGTTATTTTAAAAATATACTAATCACAATATTTATAGTCTTGTTATGCATTTCCAATGTCGATGCACAGCAGCAAATTGCTGACATCAAAACTTCAAAAAAGGTGATTGATGGTTTTATGGAAAAACGCTTTGGCATGTTCATCCACTTTGGCCCCATCAGCCTGCGTGGAACTGAAATCGGCTGGAGTCGCAATAAAGAGGTTCCGCCTGAAGAGTATGATAGCTTGTATAAAGAATTCAATCCTGTATTGTTTAATGCAGATGCCTGGGTGAAAACTGCAAAAGATGCAGGCATGAAATACCTTACCATCACTTCAAAACATCATGATGGGTTTTGCCTATGGCCAACTGCTTTTTCCAACTACAACATTATGAATTCGCAATTTAAAAGAGACATAGTCGGAGAACTTGCAAATGCTTGTAAAAAACAAGGCATCGCATTTTGTATCTACTTCACTGTTTTAGATTGGCATGATGCTGATTACCCTGTACACAATCCATATGATTCCACACAAAATGTACCGGGTGATATGAACCGCTTTGTAGGAAGGATGAAAAATGAATTGAAAGAAATTATTACCCGTTATAAACCTTATATGTTATGGTTTGATGGCTACTGGGAAAAGCCCTGGACACAAGAATATGCAAAAGATGTTTACCGGTATATCAAAAGTCTTGATAAAGATGTAATCATTAATAACAGGCTTGGGAAAGGGACGAATACCGCATTTTCTGCCGGTTCGGTTGGAGACTATCTGACACCAGAACAAAAGGTTGGTGAACTGAATATGAATGAACCATGGGAAAGTTGTATTACTATTTGCGACCAATGGGCATGGAAACCGAATGACAAAATGAAAACCCTGAAAACATGTATTCAGACATTGGTAAAAACAGTCGCCGGTAATGGTAACCTGCTGTTTAATGTGGGTCCAATGCCGGATGGCCGTATAGAAGCAAGGCAGGTGAAGAGGCTAAAAGAGATAGGCACATGGCTTACCAAATATGGCACTAGTATTTATGGTACCAAAGGCGGCCCTTATAAACCTAACAATATATACGCTGCAACAAGAAAAGGAAAGAAGATATACCTGCATGTTTTTAAAAGAAACGCAGACAAACTTACTTTGCCTTCCTTACCCGATACAAAAATTATAAAGGCATATTTTCTAGATGGAAATGCAGTAACCTTTACGCAGGAAAATACAGGTATAGAAATTGATTTACCTGAAGTTTTACCTGATGCAGTAAACTCTGTTATCGTATTGGAAATTGATAAAAATGCTGAATCATTACCTGTAATAGATGATAAATAATTAGCTGAATGATATGATTTTCAAAACATCAGTAGTTGATGCCCGCTATCCTATGGGTAGTGGAGCCGGAAGCGATGCCATTCACAGAGATCCTGTTTATTCTTATGCTGTTACACAATTGCATGATGATAGCGGACTTAAAGGCTCTGGTTTTGCTTTTACACTTGGTGAGGGCAACGACCTTGTTTGTAAAGCTGCACAATTCTATGCAGAAAAATTAAAAGGAAAAGATATAGAGGAACTGATGGCTGATTTCGGAACCATTTTTAATAAATTTTCAAATGAGCAGCAATTCCGTTGGCTTGGTCCGCATAAGGGAGTAGTGCATCTTGGATTAGCCTCAGTTACTAACGCCTGTTATGATTTATGGGCAAAGAAAAGAGGAGTGCCATTATGGAAATTGTTGATTGATTTAAAGCCGCAAGAAATCATCAACACACTGGACCTTTCTTACCTGGAAGATGAATTAACAAAGGAGCAGGCGTTGGATTTGCTGAAAGAAAATATTGCAGGCAAAGAGGAACGTGCAAAAATTCTGGTGAAAGGTTATCCCGGGTACGATACCTCCATTGGCTGGTTTAATTATAGTGATGAAAAGGTGAAGGAGAACGTATATAAAGCTGTTGCAGAAGGTTTTACTGCCGTGAAGTTGAAGGTAGGTTCAAAGAATGAGGAGCATGATATACGCCGTTCACAGATGATTAGGGAAGCAGCTGGTGATGCAATAAAAATAATGCTGGATGCCAACCAGCAATGGACATTACCACAGGCCTTAAAGATATGTTCTCAGTTGCAATCCATAAATCCTTATTGGATTGAAGAACCCACTCATCCGGATGATGTATTGGCGCATAAAGTACTTGCAGAAGCGATAACACCAACAAAATTAGCGCTGGGTGAGCATGTGCCAAACCGTATCATTTTTAAAAATTACCTGCAAAGTAAATGTGCCGGTTTTATACAGGTAGATGCGGTAAGAGTGGGAGGTGTAAGTGAATTTATCACTGTTAGTTTACTAAGCAGAAAGTATGGTATTCCAGTTGTGCCGCATGTAGGCGATATGGGCCAGTTACACCAACATTTGGTTTTGTTCAATCATATTGCGTTAGGGCACGAAGCACTTTTTTTAGAATATATTCCGCATCTCCAAAAACATTTTGTACAACCGGTACACGTTGAAGATGGGGTGTATAAAACACCCAATGAACCGGGTAGCAGTTGTGACTTAAAAAAATTGTAACAAAGTAAAAGATAAACGCATGTCTCAGATTTTTAAAAAAGTGTAAATGATAAAATCTACGGACCTTATTATTAGTATTTGTTATGTATTAGGTATCCTTGCTGTAGGTTTGTGGTCAGGTATCAGGCACCGCAGAAAAAGTAAGGCCAATGCTGCCGGCGAATATTTTCTTGCCGGCAAAACCTTGCGCTGGCCGGCGATTGGGTTAGCATTGTTTGCTACAAATATTTCTACTGTTCATCTGGTCAGCCTTGCCCAGAGTGGTTTTGACACCGGCCTACTGAATGGGAATTTTGAATGGATGGCCTCATTTACACTAATATTGCTGGCCTTATTTTTTGCTCCTTTTTATATAAAATCAGGCGTTGCAACGCTTCCTGATTTTTTGGAAAAACGTTATGACCGTGATAGCCGGGACTGGCTGGTTGTTATCTCCATGGTGTCTGCAATAATTATTCACATAGCTTTTTCTATGCTTGCAGGCGGCATCGTTTTAAAAACATTATTTGGTGTAAGTATGTATACAAGTGTAATCGCTATTTCAATTATTACTGCAATATATACCGTCATCGGTGGATTGAAAGCTGTTGTAGTAACTGAGTCTATTCAAACTATTGTTTTAATAGCAGGTGCCGCAATTATAAGCTATGCAGCTTATAATAAAATGGGTGGTTGGCAACCAATGGTTGAAGTATTGCATACTACAAACCATATGGAAAAGATTTCTATGCTTCGTCCGCAGGGAGATAGTAGTGGTATGCCATGGTATGCTGTGTTCTTAGGTTATCCCGTGCTGGGTATCTGGTATTGGTGTGCAGATCAAACAATCGTTCAACGCGTGCTGGGTGCAAAGGATGAAAATCATGCAAGGGTAGGGCCATTGTTTTGCGGCTTCATCAAAATATTACCTGTATTTATTTTTGTGCTTCCTGGTTTGTTTGCATATACATTGGCTCAATCGGGAAAACTGGACATTAGCATTCTTAAGACAGTAGACGAATCAGGAAAAGAAATCATCTACAGCAAAGGCATCTATACATTAATGATAACACAATTGTTGCCGAGTGGAGTGATTGGTATTTTGGTGGCAGCATTATTATCAGGTTTGATGAGCCAGGTTTCGGGCGCTTTGAATTCTATTTCCACCATGGCAGGTTATGATATATACAAACGCTACCGTCCGGATACAAGTGATAAACAATTAGTGCGTGTTGGTAAAATAGCCGGAGGTATCGCATTAATATTTTCTCTTTCTTTATTGCCTTTACTTAACAGGTACGAAAGTATATTCAACGGGCTAAATGATATCATAGCACATATAGCGCCCCCTATTACCTGTGTATTCCTATTGGGCGTATTTTGGAAAAAAGCATCTGCGAAATCAGCTAAGCTTACGCTATGGATTGGCTCTGCTTTGGGTGCAATTGTATTTGCAGTAAACAAAATATTTACCGGTACATCTATTGCTCATATACCTTTTATGATGATGGCCTTTTATCTTTTTTGTGCCTGTTTAATTATGCAGGTAAGCTTCTCTTATGCATACCCTGTTCAGCATACTTCGCAAAGTGAAGGTTTGTACTGGAAGTCTTTACGGGAACCCTTGGAAAATCCTGGCTGGAAAGGATTAGGGAATTATAAAACACTGTCAATAATACTATTATTATTGATGGGGATATTATTTTGGATATTTAGATAATAGTTATAAAATGAATGCATTACCAAATAAAATTTCTCACATGAAAATATATTTTATTCTATCAATTTCAATATGCCTGTTTTTGGTTTCATGTAATGAAAATCAGAAGCGTGAATCAAGTGCTTACACTAAAATCGATATGTTAAAGGATTCAGGAAAGAAAGAATTTGTTCATACAATATTGTCTATGGGTATGGTAACAGGGATTAAGCCTGATAAAATTAAGTATTATAAGCAATTGCACGCAAAAGTCTGGCCCGCTGTCTTAAAGAAAATTGATGAATGTAATATCCATAATTATTCTATCTACCTGCAAAAAATTGAAGGAAAATATTTTCTATTCAGCTACTTTGAATATACCGGTGACGACTTCGAAAAGGATATGAAAAAAATGGCTGCTGATACTACCACACAACGCTGGTGGAAAGAAACTGATCCTATGCAAATTCCTTTCCCGGAAGCCGTGGCACATAAACAGATTTGGACCAAAATGGAAGAAGTGTTTCACACAAACTGACCCTTTATAATACAATGAATTATGCAACTATTAGTAGATGAGTTATTTTTCTTATGGGTGGGTCAAAGGGTATTGGATTTGAGTGTGCTAAAAAATATAACCAAGTAGGTGCGAAAGTTGTTATCATGGCAAATGATGAACAATCCCTGGCAGAATCTATAGAAAATGAGATGATGAACAAAGAGTTGTTTTAGGTGATGTATTTAAGGTATCTGATTGAACTTGGTATCATAAATACACTGAATGGGTATGGAAAGATTGATGTTATTCATAATAATGCAGGTATTGCCTATCCATCAAAGCCTCTGCAAGAAACAGATCAAACAGAATGGGAAAAGCTCTTTAATACAAATCTTAAAGGAATATTATTTACAACAAGATACGGTTTGGAATCACCGAAAAAAACGTAGGGGTTTATATTGAACACCAGCAGTATTGTAGGTGAGATAGATCTGGAAACCCATGCAGCTTATGCAGCAACTAATGGCGCCATAAATACGTTCATGGATCATTTTCTCAGGAAAATTTCCTGAAGATATCATTGCGATTGATGCAATAGAAAATTGTTTGAAACCCAATACGCTTCTTCATCTTCAAAAATTCCTTAATCTGTATGAGGACATGTTGGATATTTATCTGAGGGTTATACCATCAATAACCTTTTATTTGCCAACATGAATCTTTGGATTGTTTTGTTGCTATTCGTTCATCAGAAAATTGATAAAGCTACCGTTTAACAGTAAGAGTATAATACAAAATACTTTACGGGTATTGGAGGTAGTAGTATAATCCATCTTTTTAATAGTTTGAGCTATTTTCTCAACTTATATTTAGTTATAAATTTATTTTACTATAATAAAAGATTCTTTTTTCGAAAACCATTCACTATCATGCTTTAAAAATAATAATTATGCTTCATCCCTGCTTTATCGATTCTATAAGGCAACGCATACACATTTGTTCCTCCTTTTATTGAAATGCGTTTGTGCATTTAGAAGCAGGGATGCCGAGTTATACTTTACCTAGCAAAAGAAAGTGAAATATTTTTAACGAAAAACTGGAAGTCGAGTGTGAGTATTTTTTGGAGTTCAGGAGTAATTTACCCTTAAGATTTTAAAATACATATAACTATGAAGAGAAGAAATTTTTTAGAGATTACATCCAAGAGTGCAATTGCCGTGGGAATAGTACCAGTTATTTTAAATAGTTCCTCCTGTAAAGCTGCAAAGGATTCGAGCCTTCAGGCAATTGATCCAATAAAGGCTCCGTTTGAGATGCCCCAATTGCAACGTCCGGTGTTTCCTGACAAGGCTTTTGATATCCGGGAGTTTGGCGCAAAAGGAGATGCCGAGACAAAGAATACTGAAGCGTTTCGGCAAGCGATTGCAGCTTGTACGACAGGTGGTGGTGGTAAGGTGCTGGTTCCCGCAGGCAAGTGGCTGACCGGAGCCATCCACCTTAAGAGTAATGTAAACCTTCATATGGAAAAGGGGGCGGAACTCCATTTCAGCGACCGGCCTGATGACTATCTGCCGGTGGTTTTCACACGATGGGCAGGCTTTGAGGTAATGAACTATTCGCCGCTGATCTACGCCATCGACTGCGAGAACATCGCTGTAACCGGCCCCGGCAAGCTCTACGGTCATGGCCAGGCCTGGTGGGATTGGACACAGGTTGGGCAGGAGACGGGTAAGCAGATACAGGACATGGTGCTAAAGGGCGTGCCACCCGAGAAACGGGTGTTCGGAAAGCCTGAGTATGGGCTCCGGCCACAGTTTATCAACCCGGTACGCTGCCGGAATGTATTGTTGGAGGGCTTCACTATTGCCCAGCCGGGCCCCTTCTGGACGATCCAATTCTTATACTGTGAAAACATAATTGCTCGCGGATTAACACTTAACGTCAACATAGGCGGACCGAACAACGATGGGATCGACCTGGACTCTTCACGCTACGCACTCATAGAGCATTGTACAATGGACACCGGTGACGATGGGGTCTGTTTGAAGTCAGGCATCAACGAGGATGGCTGGCGGGTTGGGCGTCCAACAGAAAATATTGTGGTACGACATATTCGCAGCCAAAACGGAATATGGGGGGGGGTCAGCATAGGCAGTGAGATGTCCGGTGGTATCCGGAATGTATTGGTACATGATTGTACTTTTATTGGAACCAATTTAAGTATTCACATAAAGTCCAACTCCACGCGCGGTGGGTTTGTTGAGCATATCTGGTTCCGAAACATTACGATGAAGGATATCCATGAGCAAGCCATCCTTTTCCAAATGGATTATCCTGCATGGATAATTGGCAAGGAAGCATACCCAATTGTCCGGGATATTGAAATCAGCGACATCACTTGCGACGGAGCATTGGTCGCAGCCAATGTGACCGGCTTGTCGGAGCAGCCAATTGAACGCCTTATATTAAAAAACGTCTTCATAAGGGCGGAGAAGGGTATGACATTCAACTGGGTTAATGATTTAACGCTCAGGAACGTGAAGTCAGAATCAATCAAAGGAGAACCAATATTATTAATGAACTGCAAAAATGTTAAAAATGAGTCCTGAAGGTATTGGACGATATAGAAAATTGCTGTTTCAGCTAAAGGCGCATAATCCTAACCGGGATTACCTATCTGATATGCGAACCTATGACCAATGTGTTAAGAACTCTAATTACTTTAGGATGTTAGGTGGTCATTACAAACTAGTGGTTGATGATTTTTCACAATTTCATCAGATTGCCAGTTATGCATTGGATAATGTAATTCTAGCTGAATT
>JADGPY010000386.1 GCA_017882205.1 Chitinophagaceae bacterium | reverse complement strand
TCCATTCACTTAACCCCATCCCAGGCCCTTCAATACCATATGTTGGTCCCGAACGGGTCATGTAAACGTTTGCAAGTATGGCCTCGGCAGCATATTTGGTAGCCCTGCCAACATCGGTTGCGCCATAGGCAGGAAATGTGCCGCTGTAGTTAACTGGCAAATTTGTTATTGCAAACTGAAGGTCGGCAATGATTAATGCATATACAGCGGTGACTGGGCTGCGTGCGATGGTATTCGCCTCACCTGGTGTTACCGGGTGATCAATAATGGGCACTTTACCATAATACCTTACCAGGTCGAAGTAATAAAAGGCACGAAGGAATTTCGCCTCTGCGGTTAATCTTGTTGCCAATGCTACAGAGCCCACATAGCTGCCATTTTTGGCAATTTGATCAAGTACCGTGTTGGCCTTGAATATGCCGCTAAAATCAGCATTCCATGCTTCTTCCACATAAGTATTTGGTGCTATTCCAAGTGAAAAATTATTAATAGGATCAGGGTCACGGCCAACATCATTTGTAGGGTAAATGTTATCTGATCGTATTTCAGAGAGGAAAAGTAACCTGTCGGGATAGCCTCTCAGGGAATTGTAAGTTCCATTAACACCTTGTATAAAATCGCTGGGTTGTTTATAGAAAGTTAGTGTTGTTGCCGATGAAATAGGCACCTGGTTTAGCTGCTTTTTGCATGATGTTGTGAGGATGGCGACCGCTATAATTAAAATAAAAGATATCTTTTTCATTTTTTTTTAGATTTGGACAATTAAAAAGTAATGTTTAACCCGAATATCAATGATTTTGCCAGTGGTAAACCACCATAATCTCCTGCTTCAGGAAATGCACCATTGGAACTTACAGTAGTATTGGCAGCTTCCGGGTTTAAACCGTTGGTATATTTATCATGGCCAAAAAAGTTTTCTAAAGTGAAATAAACCCTGGCGTTCTGCACATAAGACTTTCTTTTAAATAAATCTTTTAAATTATAACCTAACGTTATGTCCCTTACACGTATATAATTTGAGGAGTATAACCAATCCGTAGCAGAAGTAATTGGATTATTATAGGTGGAATAAGCCTTACCAAACCTGCCATCTCCCTGGTTAGTTTCCGAATACCATCTGTTTACAAAAGATCCAGGATGATTATCCGATCTCCCTTGTCCCGGGCGTGAAATAGCCCTGCCCAAATCTGAGAATATTGAGCCGCCAGATTGACCCTGAACCAAAACACTCAAATCAAAACCCATATAGCGAACGGTATTGGTAATACCATAAGTGTAATCGGGGTTGGGGTGCCCTACTATTACCTTATCAGCTTCGGTTATCACACCATCGCCGTTAGTATCCTGGAATTTAAAATCGCCGGGGGCTTCACCGGAAGCGTATACAGGCACATGATTAGCGATATCTGCTGCGGTTAAAAAACCAGTAACTTGTAAAACATAGATACTATTTAAGGGCGAACCAACACGCAAAATCTGATCGGTAACTTCAAACCCGTTAGGTACGATGATCTGGGTTTGCCCGGGTGCCAAAGCCTCTATCTTGTTGGTATTATGGGTTACATTGATAGAAGTGCTCCACTGTACTTTTCCCACCAAATTCCTTGTGGTTAATTCAAATTCCTCACCTATATTTCTTACTGAACCAATATTAGTAAGAATGGTTTGAAATCCTGTCACTTCCGGAACCTGAACATTTAATAAAAGGTCTGTGTTTAATTTATTATAATAATCGAATGAGCCGGTAATACGATTTTTTAAAATTCCGAAGTCAATTCCAATGTCATAAGTTTTCGATAATTCCCATTTCAAATCCGGGTTAGCCGAAACGTTTGGTATCTGGCCAATTACCGCTCCTTGTGTTGTTCCAAAAACGTAACCCGAAGAACCTAACGTTGGAATGCTTCCATAATCACTCCCGGGAAGATTTCCGTTTACTCCATAAGATACTCTTAATTTCAGATCACTAATTACAGGCAATGCTTTCATAAAGTTTTCCTGGCTTATTCTCCATCCCAAAGATGCCGCTGGAAATGTGGCAAACTGATTATTTGAGCCCAACCTTGAAGATGCATCTCTGCGTATACTTGCCAAAAGAAGGTATTTTTCTTTGTAGGCATATTGTATGCGGCCTAAAAACGAGTACAATATACTTTGAGATGAAGAAGTATTACCAGTAACAGCTGCTGCAGAACCTAGTGTTTGTACCACAGCATTGGTAAATCCGCCATTTGAAGACAATGAAGCCCTGTCTAACCGATCATAATTGTATGAGTAACCCGCCAATACATTCAGGCTACTGTGATACTTTTCAAAGATCCTGTTATAATTAAGCGTATTTTCATTAACAAAAGTTTGCCTTCTATAACTGTTATAGGTACCCGAAGTGGCAGCAAGCAGATTGTTTGCTCCCGTAAAGGTTCTTGCTGACTGGGTACCGGCTGTTAAATAAGAGACATAAGTATTTGAATTGTTATCGGTATTATCTAAATTGATGGAAGTTCGAAATAGTAAACCTTTAATAATCTGGTATTCTCCATAAAGAGTACCTATCGTGCGGTATCTTTTTGTGGTACCAACATTGTATGTCAATTTACCGAGTGGTGAATTGGTAGTGCTGCTCCAAAGATATTGTCCGTTAGCCCCTGTATTGGGAAAGAAACCCATTGTATCTTCCTGTACAGGTGCCAAACTAAGTGCCTGGTGAAAAATAGCATCTTTACCATCTACACCGGGATCCTGGGTAATGGAATATGTTGGAGCGATATTAAGACCAAATTTTAATTTTTTAGAAGCATTCATTTCAATATTTGCCCTCATGGAGTATGCCTTGTAGCCTACGAACTTCACAAAGCCATCCTGGTTTGCAAAGTTTCCTGAAATAAAATATTTTACAGCATCCGTGCCACCACTGGCGGAAACTTCGTAGTTCTGCATTTGGCCCTTCCTTTCAATAATGTCCTGCCAATCTACAAACGCTAAGCCTGGATGGCCTGGCTGTGTCCACCGTGGGTCAAGTATATAATTGGCATCTACAAGCCCACCGGGAAGACGTGCCAGCCTGGTTGGCCGATCGTCTGCAGCAGTTGCACCCACCGATCCGTACTTTGTAACATATTGAGCGTTGATTACTTCAGTGGCCTGGTCAATCCATTCCTGGCCGTTCATCATATTTAATTTTTTTGCAGCCTGGTTATAACCGGTATAGCTGTTGACCGTAACTTTAGGTTTGCCAACCTGTCCATGTCTGGTAGTGATCAATACAACACCATTTGATGCCCTTGACCCATAAATAGCTGCCGCGGCAGCATCTTTCAACACTTCGATGCTTTCAATATCGTTTGGATTAATATTATCCAATGGGTTTCCTGCTGAAAATGTACCATTGCCTGTGTTTGTAGAATTTAAAGTCAATGGAAAACCATCAAGCACATATAAAGGTTCATTCCCTCCGCTTATTGAACCGGAGCCACGTACCTGGATACTGAAAGCTTTGCCGGGTATGCCGGTATTTTGTTTAACCGTAACTCCCGCTAATTGACCTACCAATGCCTGGTCAACCCGTGTGATGGCTCTTTCATCAAAGTTGTCGTTTTTCAATTTGCTCACGGCACCGGTTACATTTCCTTTCTTCTGTGTACCATATCCAATTACTACAACATCACTCAGAATTTTCTGTGAAATGTCGAGTGCCAGGTTAATGACAGGTTGATTGTTTACAGAGATCTCCTGGTCCTGGTATCCAACCGAAGTAAAGATGAGTACATCATTCCCTTTAATCCCGGTGATTTTAAAAGTGCCATCATCCTGACTTAATGTTTGGTTCTTTGACCTCTTAACATGTACGGTTACACCGCCAAGCCCTTTCCCATTTTCATCTGTTATTTTTCCGCTAACAGACATGGATGAATTTTGAGCTGGTAAATAAGAGGAAGAAAAGAGGGTGAAGAAAAACAGGAGTAAATAAAATAATTTAGTGAGAGAGAAATTAATTTTCATATAGCAGTTTTAGAATTGAACAATCGTTTTCGCAGTATAAATTTATAAGGATGTGGTAGACTATCATCCTGTTCCATCCTGTTCCATCCTGTAAATAAAAAAAGACATTTATCTTTTAAAATATTTACATTATTTCTTATAGCAAGATAGTTATCTAAATGCAAGATTATCAATCGATTGATCCTTATTCTGCGAGAAATTTAACAAGTATTGATAATATATTAGCATAGCCCCTATTTGCTACCTAAATAGCAGAATAATCAGGAGAATTGAGTTTTTTTGCAAAAATTTTATCGAATTAATGTTATGCTCATCAGCCCGATCACCACATCGTTCGCTATCGCTTGTATTTTAATCTCTTTCAAGGTTTTATTTGGCTCTAACATCATGTCTAATACAGTTGCCGCGCCGCCGTCTATCATTTTTCCATTATATTTCGCATTACTGTTATCAATAGCCAAAGTTATCTCCCCCGTTTTTAAATGTATGCGTATTGGCTTTGGGGCATTGATATGAAAGGCATATCCATCTTCAAGGTAATCCTGTTCTATAGGCCACCACGTTTCAGGATTTCTTAATAACAAGGTATCTGCAGCACCATCTGTGTAGCCAACGATTATAGCTCCGTTAGTTAGCCTGCTTTGCATTGGGTTGGTAGAACCTGCCATCAGCAAGTAGGCATGTGAAGCACTACCAGTTAAGGGTAGAGTTACCTGTTTAGGATAATTATCCCATTGCGAGGTGAAGATGATATTTGCTTTGGAAGTATCAGACGGACTTTGAAATGAAATGCCCTCTGGCAACGAAATTTGATTTTTCTCTCCTGCCAATTTTCTCAATCCTCCATCATCTATATTGGCAGTTATTAATGGATGTGTCCATTCGCCTATGCCCTGGGTTGGTAATTGTAAGGTGGGAGATTTTGGACGTGGAGAGAGATATCGATTCTTAAAAATCTGAGTAACCTTATCGTTGAAGAATTTACTTAGATCGATCATCTCCGTTTTTTGGTTTGTAGAAACCACAATCGGGTTGGTACCCTTCTGAGGATTCCCCGGATCATTTATCACAAAGTCTAAAGGGTGCCACCACGTAAATCCATTTTGTTGTAGCCGCACAAATGCTGTGTGATTACCAGTTGATGCATTTACCACTGCTTGTATTGTGCCATTTTTTAACTGAGGATTTAATAAAATATTTTGAGGATCATATATCTTTTGAATAATTGCCAGTGCAAAGTGAACCCAAACCGGGCTTCCTATTGTATACGTTTCTTGTATAGAACCCTTATCGGGTTTATTTCCCTGCCACACAATTTTGATCACATACTTTTTTTGATAGTTACTAACCATTTCGATAACAGGGCCACCAATTGCATTCTCTGCATTTTTCCATCCTACGCTTTTATCATTTACCAGGATACTTTTGATGCCTGCTTTTCTTACTCTCAAAAGAAGTCTTAATAGCATTTCTTTTTGAAAAGATGGAATGATGGTATAAGTATCTTCATTGCCATTCTTTTTGAAATCAATGTTTATATCGGGTACCGTTAGCGATGCATGATCCCATTCAAGCGGCCAACCTGGTTGAATCGTTAGCGTATTATTTAATGCATCTGGGGTTACTCCAAATAAACCTTCTACCAGCGCTCTTGCAGACATACCAATAGGATCTGCAAAATCGCGGTAAAGCTCTCCACGGATTGCATCATAAAAAGTAAGTTGCTGAAATCCTCCCGGACTTGCACCGAGATACATACTTTCAATTAAAGAACTTTCCCAAATTTTATAGGCTTCTTCAGGGCGTTGACCTTGCCAGTATGCCAATGCTGTATGCTGGCTTTCGGCAAGAACAACATTATTTAATGACCATTCATAGGGCATCCAGTTAGAAGTTGATAAAACATACAGATCTCTATTTACAAGCCCGTTTGCTTTTACCGGTATGTGCGGAATATTATTATCGATGTATTTTAAAGATTGATATGCCTGAAAAGGATC
>JADGPY010000385.1 GCA_017882205.1 Chitinophagaceae bacterium | reverse complement strand
GGTAGCTTTTGGTGCAATAAGCGTATTACAGAATGAATTTACTCCAGCCACTGGTACATCGATTGTTGAAACACCAACATCGTTAGCAAGTGTTAACCGCGGTTCTATCATAAAGCGGAATGAATTGGCCGGAGCAAAATCCGTCCAGGTAGTACCGCCACTTGGAGCAGTATAATAAAATGTATTGCTTCTAATCGGGTTCTCAACCTGATAAGAGAAACTAAAATTACTTGTTCCGGTTTGTCTTACACCAACATAAAAGCTGCCTGATACTGCAACTGCAGGACTAATGGCGAGGGTGTATACTCCTGTTGTAGAAGTCTGCCCGGGTGATGTGTATAATAAGGCTCCCGGTGATCCGCCAGTTCCTGTAGCATCCCATATTCCAACCTGGAATGGCTGGCCACCAGCCGAGAAATTCACACTAACCTGGTTAACAGTCGTTGGAACGCTGGTATTAAATTTCGCTACAAAATCTCCGGTTGCACCATTAAATCCAACCCCACCGGCGGCTATTAAGCCATAAGCATAAGAATAAGAATTATTTGTAACCAACTGAGCTACTGTAGAAGAATTATTACCGTTGAAATCATCATTTGGAACGCTTACAACAATATTTTCGTTTCCGGTTGCTGAAGGTGTAAATCCAGCAAAAGTTACTGTGGCACTAGCCCCTGAAGCAAGGGTTGGTATAACCTGGCTATTTGTAAAAGTACTTGCTCCGGTTACATTAAGAGTTACATTAATGTTTGTCATGGTTGCAGTACCGCTATTTAAAATATTTGCTGCTACAGCATGTGGCGCTCCATAAGGAATAGGTAATTTTCCAAGAGTATATACCTGTTGAACAGTGGCGTCATTTACGTAGGTATGTACAAATCTCATCTGAGGCCTGAAATTAGATGGGGTCAGGTAGGAAACGGTTGATATTGGAGCTGTGGTGGCATTATATCTTCGGCAAGTAAGAAGTGATGTCCCACCTACAGTATTCCCGGTGGAGGCATTCCAATTATATCCGGTATAAATAATCCCATCAGTTCTCTTAATCAATACCTGCAGGTTTGTACCCGAAGCGCGGACATACGGAGTTTGCAGGTCAAAACCCACAAAACCTGTAACAGCAGCCGTGTATGATCCATTATAAACAAGTGTATAGGTGAGAGTATCGTAAGTTCCAGTGGCTAAAGTAGTTGTTCCTATAGGCACATCTTTCATATAAATCCGAAAGTTTGTGATCGTTGTTGGCGTACCTACTGTATTTACACTAAAATCCACATGAGCAATACCTAGCCCTGGAGTAGTAAAATTGGTAGATCCGATCTCGGAGTCAAGATAAATGGATTCCATAGCATGGTAATTACTTCCACCTGTAACATCGTTCCCCGTAATTCCAGGGTTTGTAATAATGGAAACAGATTGGGCAAATAAAGCTGAGGATCCAAACAGGAAGCACAGAAAACTCAATAGTAGAGTTAAATTTTTTTTCATAAATCAGGCTTTTTTAATAAACAGATTAGAAGAAAGTACAGCAATGTAGGAATGGTACAGGCGATTTATAGGAGATGGGGAGGCCGAAAGTAACTATTTTATATAAGACTATCCTTAAATTTTAAAGATAAAAAGCCAGTATTAGTAAAAACTTTCCTGATATTGGTGCATACCTAAAATTTCATAGTATAGAACATGAAACTTCGTAACTTATATGTTCTTTCCGCCAACTCTTTAAAAATTACCATTATGAAAATAAAATCTTCCCTGGCACCAAAAACCTTCCTACCCATTATCTTTCTATTCTCATTTTGCAGCCTGTATGCACAATACGTTGGTATCAACACCACTACCCCGCAAACCACACTGCATGTTTATAATGGCGCTTCAGGTGCCACTCCATTCGCTTTTTCGCCGTTAGCAGTAGAAAGTAATGGTCATACCTATATCAATTTATTGAGCCCGGCCGCAAATGAAACGGCCATCTTATTTGGGCAGCCCGGCAGTTCGGCCAATGGTGCTCTCATGTATAATAATACAAGCACGCTAAATGGCTTTCAATTCAGAAACAACGGCAATCTTACAAGAATGGTACTCAATAATGTTGGCAATGTTGGCATTGGTACCATATTGCCAAATGCACGGCTTTCTCTTTCTGCAAACGGAACAGAACTGACGGGAACAACCGCTAGCAATTCATTTAGAACTAATGCCGGTAATTTAAATACTACCGTAACCAGTGAATTAAGTTTGGCCAGCATTGGGCTATTCGCGGGTAACAATGTTTCATTGGGCATAAGGGCTTTCCGCAATGTTGCCGGAACCGATTGGACAAGTGCCGCTTTGCTCCTGGAATATGATGTAGACAATACCCTAAGGGCTGCTGGTGGCGGTTCCGGCTATTTAGCACTTAATGCCAATGGTAATTTTGGGTTTGGTGTAATTAACCCATTAGAAAAACTGGAAGTATCGGGTAATGTAAAGGCTGCCAATTATATATATTCCACTCCCAAAACGTTCCATTACACTCTTTCCGGCAGTGACTTTGCTTCTGAAAAAAGTACGGACACAGTTGTAGTAAGCGTCGGATCGGGAGGGGTGAATATGCAAAACAATATCTCCGGTAAAAGAATTATTGCGCCCGTTCATCTACCGGATGGGGCTATTATGGTAAAAATGACGGTTTACTTCACCGATAATTCAAGTTCAGATAACCTGCGGGCAATTTTATATCGGAAAACAATCCTCAACAATATTTTTCCTGATAATTTGGGTTTTGTCGCTTCTACGGGTTCTTCAGGCGTTACAACTGCATACCAGACCCCTGTTAACTCTTTTTCCAGCTCCAACGTGGTTGATAATAGTTTATACACTTATTATATATCTGGTGAAGTGGAAAGCTCTAACGGGATATGGATTAGTAATATGGATATACGCGCTATCGTAATCGAGTATACATTAAATGCAGCTCAATAATCTTTCGATTATAGCGGCATCGCTTTATTGAACTCTAATAATTTAGTATACTCCCTCTTAACCCAATTACTACCATGTAATTTGCGGACTTCATTTTTATTAATAACAAATAATCCAGCTTTAGTTTTTCGAAGGAGATATTTCAGCGTATAGAAAGAGGAACTTTTTATTTTCCATTCCACCTGGTGTTGTGAATTCCTAACACGAAAGCCATTACTACCGGCTGAAATGCTACCACCTTTTAATAGCAGTAATAACGTATCTTTTTGCAAACGTGTCATATATTATTATTTATTGCCAATACAAATTCATTTACAATTTGCAAGCTATGATAAGAGTTTCAAACTTGGTGCATAGATTTAAACATAGTTACAATACTCCATTGCTTAGTTGATTTATTTATACCCATTGATTAAATCTTTTAATGAACCAGTTTTTGATTAATTGTGTAAGCAAACAGTAACTAAAAAGTATTGCCACCAGCCATGGAAAATAGCTGAGAGGCAGCGGTTGCATTTTCAAAGCATTTGCAAAAGAAGAAAAAGGTATGAATATTCCAATAATCATTATTAAAGCTGTTAAGCCAATAACTGGCCAGGTGGCCCAGCTTTGAATAAAAGGGATTTTCCTGGTGCGTATCATGTGAACGATAAGGGTTTGAGATAATAACCCTTCAACAAACCAACCGCTTTGAAAAAGACTTTGATGTTCCGCGGAATTTGCTTTGAAAAAAAAGAATAAGATAGCAAAGGTTGTATAATCGAAAATTGAACTGATAGGTCCAATAAATATCATGAACCTGCTAATTCCTCTTGCACTCCATTGTTGTGGTTTTTCAATAAACTCCTCATCCATAGTATCCCATGGAATAGAAATTTGAGAAATGTCGTACAATAGATTTTGAACTAACAATTGCAGCGGAAGCATTGGTAAAAAAGTAAACAAAGCACTTGCACCAAGCATACTGAACATATTACCAAAATTACTGCTTGCTGTCATCTTTATATATTTGATGATATTGCCGAAGGTTCTTCTGCCATAGATGACACCTTTTCGTATTACTATTAAATCTTTTTCCAATAAAATAATATCCGCGCTTTCTTTGGCTATGTCAACCGCTGTATCTACAGAAATTCCCACGTCAGCATCACGGAGTGCGGCTGCATCATTTATTCCATCACCCATAAATCCTACAGTATGCCCCTTTGCCTGCAACAGCTTTACTATTCTCGATTTTTGCATCGGACTAAGTTTAGCAAGTATTGTTATTTCGTCCAATTTGTTTTTCAAATCCTCGTCCGTCATCTCTTCAATCTGATTTCCTAATAATATAACATTTACAGGTATTCCAACATCCTTACAAATTTTTCGGGTTACAATTTCATTGTCACCAGTAAGAACTTTTATTTCAACGCCTAATTCACGCAGTCCTTCTATTGCAGGCTTTGCAGAAGGTTTAGCAGGATCTAAAAAACCAATAAATCCTGTAAGGATTAAATTATTTTCATCTGAAACAGAATAAGTGAGTGGTCGTTCTTCATATTCTTTTATTGCAACCAGCAATACTCTTAAACCATCTTCATTCAATTTTTTAGATGTATTTAAGACAACTTTCCTCATGGCATCATCCATTGGCACAATTCTATCCGAAGTAATTTGCAATTGGCTGTCTTCGCCAGGATTAAAGGCATTTGAACATACCTGCAACATCTCTTCTACTGCTCCTTTGCATATTAATAAATGCTTGCCATTTTTTTCTTCTAATATCACGCTCATTCGTCTTCGCTGGAAATCAAAAGGAATCTCATCTATTTTTTGAAAATCTTCTTCTACTTTCAGATAATCATGTAAATCTGTATGCTCTAAAACTGCGACATCTAATAAATTTTTCAATCCCGTTTGATGAAAACTATTTAAATAAGACCATTTCAAAACTTCATCATCCGCATTTCCAAAAACGTTCAAATGCAGCTGCAACACAATCTTATCCATGGTAAGTGTGCCAGTTTTATCAGTGCATAAAATATCCATTGCACCGATATTTTGTATTGCATTTAAACGCTTAACGATTACTTTACGCTTACTCATGCTTAAAGCACCTCTTGCAAGATTCGCTGTAACAATCATTGGTAACATTTCCGGAGTTAAGCCAACAGCGACTGAAATAGCAAACAATAATGCTTCTAACCAATCTCCTTTAGTTAAGCCATTAATTAAGAACACAAGTGGAACCATTACAAGCATGTATCGGATTAGTAGCCAGCTTACTCTGTTAATTCCTTTGTCAAAGCTTGTTTCGGCCCTTTTCCCAGTGATGGCTTTTCCGATAGAACCAAAGTAAGTTTCATTTCCAGTGGTGACAACTATCGCAGTTGCAGTGCCACTCACCACATTGGTTCCCATAAAGCAAATATTCTCCAAATCCAGTACAGAATTTTTATCTCCCCCTGAGATATGATAATCCCGTTTTTCAACAGGCAAGGATTCGCCTGTAAGCATTGATTGTGTAATAAATAAATCTTTTGATTGAATGATCCGGCAATCTGCTGGTATCATGTCGCCTGCGCTTAGAAGTACTATATCACCTGGAACAATATGGTCAATATTAATCTCTATTTTTCCTATAGGTTGCCTTAACACAGTTGCCGTTGTTTTCACCATTCCTTTCAGCTTTTGTGCAGCTTTATTACTTGAATATTCCTGCCAAAAACGAATTAAAGAACTTAACATAACCATTACACCAACAATAATTACTTCTTTATAATCCTCTTCTCCCTCTTGCGCCATCATTACATTCATCACAAAAGAAATAATTGCAATAATTATTAATACCCCTATAAATGGATTTAAAAAAGCAGTTAAGAATTGTATATACCATGCAGGGGCTTGTTCATGAGCAATTTCATTACGCCCATATATTTTTGTTTTGTCAATTACTTCATTTTCAGAAAGGCCATTCTTATCACTTACCAGGAGGTCAAAAAAAACGTCGCTGTTACTAGAAGCTATTTTGCGTAGTTCAGTGCCTTGAAAATCTCCAGCGTTACCAGATGATTTCGCAAATTGAATTCTATCTCTTATTTTCTCTTTAAAGCTTTTCATATTTCTAATTAGCCTTCATAAAAGTTAGGCAAAGCTATTCCAAGAAAGGTTACATAGTTCTAAGTACCCGATATTCTATCACCACCTTCATCCACCCGGATGCTCCTCCAATTTCGCCTTACCTTTAAAAGTCCAGAACACAAATGCTGTGTAGGTAAATATCAAAGGAGTGGCGATGCAGGCGATCAATAGCAAGGTTTTTAAGGTGCTGCTGGAAGAAGCCGCATTGTATATGTTGATATTGTGCATGGAGGCGGAAGAAGAGATCAGCAGATTGGGATATAGAGCCAGGGCTACCAGGGAAAACAGGGAAGCAATGGTGACTGATGAAAAGAAAAACGCCCACCCATATTTTCTTTTGGATACGCAACGTGTAATATTGGCAATGCTGAGCAGAGTAATGGCCGGGAATATAAACAACACCGGATGCTTTCTGAAACGGTCAGTGATATAAGGAATAAATACAATGGTGGCGATGGCCTGTAATACAAATGTGACAATGAAAAAATTAACAAACCTCCGGAGCATAATTTTAATCTTTACAAAGAGCCGGCCTTCGGTCTTTAAGGAAAGATAAACGGCCCCATGCATCATAAATAAGGCAAGGGCTGTGAGGCCGGTAACGAGTGCATAAGGATTAAAGAGGTCAGAAAAATGGCCGATGAAATCTCCATCGCCATTAAAAGACATGCCGTATACTACATTTCCTAAGATCAGCCCTAGCGTAAACGCTATGCTACCACTGGAAAATGCATACACAATATCCCAGGTTCTCCGCCACCAGAGCATCTTTTCTTTATTTCGGAATTCGATGGCTACCGTTCTCCATATTAATCCTACAAATAGAAAAATAAAGGGGATATACATGGCAGAAAGTGAAGTGGCATAGGCCACGGGGAAGCCTGCAAACAATGCCCCACCCCCCATTACCAGCCAAACCTCGTTACCATCAAATACAGGCCCCACCGCATTCATGGCAATCCTTCGGCTTTCTTCTTTTTTTAAGAATAAATGCATGGCTCCGGCGCCAAGGTCAAAACCATCCAGGATGGCATAGGCACTGAAAACCCCGCCAAGTATGAGGAACCACCAGGTCTGCAGATTGATGCCCAGGATTGTTTCCATTATGATTGTTTTGGATCTTTTAGAATCGGGTTGTTTCGTTTACTACCTTCCGGTAGTTCCTCATTTTTATCTTCTACAGGCCCATGTACGATATGTTTATTCATCATATAAATGAACAATAAAAAAAGCATGATGTAAACTACTGTGAATAATATCAAAGAAAACAATACCTGTCCTTCTTTCAAGGAACGGGTCAAACCTTCACTTGTTCTGAGCAGGCCATATACCAGCCAGGGTTGCCGGCCTACTTCTGCGCTATACCACCCTGCCTGGTTGGCGATTTGGGGTACCAGCACCGAAAAACAACATACAATCATCAGCCATTTGTAATTGAATAATTTGCCCCGCCACCACAGGAAGCAGGCATAAAGCGTAAGTGCGACCATAAATAAACCGCAGAGTATCATGATATGATAGGTCTGAAAAACAAAAGCTGTTGCATAATTTCCGGGCCTGTCTTCTTTTTTAAAAGTATTCACACCCTTCACCGGTGAATTAAAATCTCCATATAAGAGAAAAGAAAGCCCACCCGGAACTTTAATGCCTGTGGACGTTTGCTTTTGGGGATCGGTGATTCCGAAAAGATAGAGATCTGCCCTGGAACTATCATAATGTCCTTCGAACGCCGCTAATTTAGCGGGTTGGTATATCGACACTTTTTTTGCGGAACTATCGCCCGACCAGAACTGTAATATAGAAGCGATCATAGCAAAGACGAGTGCAATCTTGAAGCCTGCTTTTGCAATGTCGGAAAATTTATTTCTTAAAATATAATATGCATGTACACTTAGTACCAGGAATGCTCCGGCAAGAAAAGCTGCTATCAATACATGAATAAGGCGGGTGTTTGAAGAAGGATTAAAGACCATGGCCCAGAAATCAGTGATCTCTGCACGGGCCTTCATGCCTTCGCCAACAATATGAAAACCAGCAGGCGTTTGCTGCCAGGAATTGGCTACCACAATCCAAACAGCCGAGAAGATAGCACCAAATGCCACCATCAGGGTTGAGAAGAAATGCACCCTGGAGCTTACCCTGTTCCAGCCGAAAATAAGGATGCCCAAAAAACCACTTTCAAGTGCAAATGCAAAGAGTCCTTCGCTTGCCAGTGCACTACCAAAAACATCGCCTACGTATTTCGAATATACTGCCCAGTTAGTGCCAAATTCAAATTCCATGATAATGCCAGTTACCACACCGATACCGAAGATAAGTGCAAAGATCTTTATCCAGAACCGGGTCATTATTTCATAGATCTTTTTGCCCGTTCTCAGGTACATGCCTTCCATCAATACCAGCATTACACCCAGGCCAATACTTAACGGCGGGTAGATATAATGAAAAGCAATAGTAAAAGCAAACTGAATGCGGGAGAGTATCTCTACGTTCATGGTTTAAAGTTAGAAAATGAATGTTGAGAAGCAAAGTTTAACCACCGACCACTTTCCTTTGTTAAAAGAAATACAAAACATTACTGCCATGTAGTTGTCCATTGTGCAATTGATAAGAAGTTTGCATTCTGAAAGAAACTAAGTTTATGAAAACAATATGGAGATTTTCTGTAACATTTTTATCATTGGCAATTATTCTTTCCATTTTCTCTTAGATAGAACTATTAAAAAATAGTTTAAATACTATGTAAAAAAAGGTCTATTTGAGTTTTTCTTTGAGGCGTTCTATCTCCGCATCTCTATCAACATTGCTTTCGTAAAATTTTACAAAGACACCTGCTATTTTTCCGATGTAATAGGCGGCTGCATCTTTTACACGGTATTTCAGGCTATTTCCTGTAGTAGCATCTCTACTTCCTTCATAAACGAGAAAATTATTATCATCTAAAAGTTTAGCCAAAGAAGGAATAGCGTATTTGCCAGTATTCATCAAATGTTTACCCAAATTTCCAAAATCGTTTATGCCAAGCTTATCGGTATGATACATAAAACCCCATTGGTTTCCTGGTATTAAAGCACCCTCATTCTGTCCGGAAATCGCCAGTGCTTGTGAATAAATATGAGCAAGGGTATCATTCCAATCAGATAGTGGATAATCATGATTTTTAAAATATAAAACCTCAGAGGCTAACAAACGAACATAGTCTTCATTTCCGGTATGAAGGACTATCTGCTCTAAAGCATCGTTGCTTTTTCCGCCTTGCCAAATAGAATCTATCAAAGTTCGCCCGCCATTTTGAAAGAGCCGCCTGTATCCTATTTCTATTAATTGAGCTGCGAGTTTATTTTCTGACCCTTCTTTATTCTTCATATTGGAGTGATTTATTATTGAACAGCCCGACAAGATCCCAGATATAGAAAAACCAAGGTGGGGATTTTAAGAATAGTAATTTTCATTTCTATGGTCTTTCGGCTCGTAAATTAGCCATGTCTGCTTTAGAAATTGCGATAGTAGTTCCTGTAAGGGATCCATCTACAACCTTAATTTGAGGAGGCTTTTCTCCACCTGCAATTAAACTGGCGCCAAAGAAAATTATTTGTACTCTTGTTCCTGCAGGAATACTTCTTGGAATTCCTGACATGGGTGGGGATTGTATTGACATTATTGGCGGAGCAGAAGGTGTTATATCCTCATAAATTTGCTTGGTTGTAACTTTTACATCTTTGGTTATTAAATCAAGGGTATCCTCTGGAGTAGAAGTTTGACCACTATTCCAAAGTTCTCCGGCCTTGAGAAAAGATGATGTCGGAATAGCCTGTGATACTGCCTTCAAGGGCATTAAGTCATGATTCCCTTTCGAGTCGGTTCTCCAGCCCCATTGAATCGAACCATAATATATGCCATTTTGATTTCCTTTAATTGCAAGGGCTGCAACTTCAAAAATATTACTTGAGTCTTTATCTACATTTAATTGAAGAGGTCTATCGTACAAAAAAGCATCTTGTTCTTTTAAATTACCTTCGCCATCTTTATAACGAAAGCCATGTCGTCCAAACGAGTTTGATTTGGTAACATCTCCTGCGACAGGTAGTGTATCAGACAGATTTTTGTCGGCATTGGGTGCACCCTCAACAGCATATAACGGATTTCTATTATACCCTACCTGATCAATATGCGTACCTTCATCAGTCTCCTTGGTTGTTTTATCAATTTCTATTGCATTTGCTGATTTAATTCCATGACTTTCTCTCGTCGGATCTCCAATATAAGTTACTTTCCCCTGGTTAATAGCTTTTGTTGTTTGGATTAAACCTATTAACTCTGCATTAACCATATTTCCAGGCTGAAAGTTTAATTCAATTTCTGCTCCTCTGCCACCTCCCGCAGTTGCAGGTATAACTTTTTCATATTTTGTTGTATCCCACTCTCCCCCCCATGTTTTCACACTTCTCTGGATTGCAGGGTTTGTGATAGGGGTAATTCGCATATTTGAACGCATTTGTAAAGCAGAGGAGTTATATTCTTTATTTTGAGATTGAGTAAAAGCATTAGCAATGCTGTCTGCCTCCTTTTCATGTGTGCTATGTGGAGCATCAATTGTTGATTTAGCCTGAATGGCTGTAGAGGAAAGTGCCTTATCCAACTTTCTCTGCCTCATTGACGGCTGGAAAAATAGTGCAGGCATCAATGATGTCTGGTTTCCAACAAAGAACATCTGATTGGCCTTACTACCCTTCTCGTTTTTTTTTAACTGGTGGGTCTTCATATTATTATCCTTATCTTTTTTGTTTTCACCATGGTTCACGGATTAGTACAGGTGGAGAATTAAAGTCCGTCTGCGAGATTAGAGTACAAAAGTTTATAGGGATAAGTCGTTAGTCAATGCAATGATAGCTGACATTTAAGAGAAATGCAAGAAAAAAAGACTCTTTAACATCCCCTTCCAACATTCTGTGAAGAAGCCTTAGAATTTCTATACTTAGATGATTTAAGTTTGTTGAATAAAACTTATTATCATGATAAAGCTGTTTATTAAACCAGGCTTTCTTTCTTTTGCATTAATGTTTTCTACACATTTATTTTCGCAGTTTACCGGTATAGGAACTACATCTCCTGAAACCACCCTTCATATAAAAAACGCCAATACAAATGTAAATGGTTCGCCTCTAATCATTGAGGCAAATACAAATTTCGGGGCTCCAACTTATTCAGGTATAGAGTTCAGAGCTAATGCAAATTCTGGTGGCATAGGGCCTTCTGGCAGAATAAAAAGTTATTATACCTCCGCCTTTTATACTTCTGCTACCATGGCATTCCAAACGATTGCTGCCGGGCCAGTGTTTGTAGATGCTATGACATTAACGAATGGAAGAGTGGGTATAGGCACCTCTTCTCCAGCAAATAAACTGGATATTGCCGGGGGTATAGCAATCGGTGC
>JADGPY010000384.1 GCA_017882205.1 Chitinophagaceae bacterium | reverse complement strand
AGCCTTCTGCGGTGCTCTAAGCTATATTAACATAATGTGGCATTATGGTATTTTTTGCCCACGCTCATACGTTGCAATCCAACACACAAAAAAAATCCAATGGCAAATAAAGAATTAGAGGTATTGATAATTGAACAAAAGATATTGAACCGGATATATTTAGTACGAGCGGAAAAATAATGCTGAATAGGGATTTGGCGGAACAATACAATGTTGAAACAAGGGTGTTAAATCAAAGCATAAAAAGAAATATCAAACGCTTCCCTAAAATTTATGTTTCAATTATCAGAGAAATAGTTCAAAAACTGGATGTCACAAAATGTGATATCAAGTTGGGGAGGTAGGCAACACCTTTTGGCAGCAGTACTTCAAAGGAAAAAACTTTAGTAGTGTTGGAAGAAAGGGGCAGTGCGATAACAACATTATTGTTGATATTATTGATGTTGTTAGATACGATCACCACAGGCCGTGTTTTGCGGATTTCGCTACCCACAGCAGGATCAAGATTTGCGAGCCATATTTCTCCACGATTAATAATCATCATCCCAACCCTCCAGATCAGTATGGGCAAAATCTTTCATCAGGGATTTATTTTCTTTGGCAGCCTGGCGGTATTCATCTGCCAGAGTTGCGGAGGAGTTTAATTCCTTTACTTTAGAGCGCAACAGATTAACAATAAGGGCTTCTGTATTGGGAGCAAGGCTTTTCACTTTGCTGGCCAGGTCATCGGGAATATGGAGTTGTATGGTTGTCATGGGTAATAAATTTTGAGGCCGCTGCTTACAGTCATTTGGCCAGTTGCTTTAGATAAAAAAAGTAGCGATAAAGTGGATTTATTACAATAAGTTGGCAGTATTAGAAATTTATAGTTGCGAAATAGTGAACTATCAATTGAATTTGTAGTTGCATAAATCGCAGCAGGTTATTCAATTTCCATGCATAATTCAATCAATACCCCATTGGTGCTTTTTGGGTGCAAAAACCAAACTAACTTATTATCCGCTCCTTTTTTTGGCTTTTCATTAATAAGTATAAAACCTTCAGATTGAAGCCGCGCGGCTTCCTCATAAATATCTTTCACTTCAAAAGCAATATGATGAATTCCTTCGCCTTTTTTCTCTATAAAGGAATTAATGACACTTCCTGGTCCGTAAGCTTCTACTAATTCGATCTTGCTTTCGCCCTTTTTAAAAAATGCGGTGTTAACCTGTTCTGATTCTACAACTTCGGTTTTATAGCAAGAGGTATCTAACAATTTTTCGAACAATGGGATCGATGATGATAAATGCCTGACCGCTATTCCAATGTGTTCAATGTTAATCATAAACGAACGATTTGATGTTATAATTTGATCTGGAAGTAACCTATTTATTAATCTCATTCAAATATCAACCTTCAAAAATTAAATATCAAATGCTTTCTTTCCGAAATTGGGAAATTGGCGTTTCAACCGCAAGTATAACAAGCCATTAATGGCTTTTTAGCGTAAATTTGTGTATATAATAAAGTTGTTCTCTATGTTAAAATTGCCCGTGTATCTTGATAATAATGCTACTACTCCAATGGATCCCCGTGTATTAGAGGCTATGCTTCCATATTTTACTACTCATTTTGGAAACGCGGCCAGCCGTAACCATCCCTTTGGATGGGAGGCTGAAGAAGCAGTGGACCTTGCCCGCGAACAAGTAGCCAAACTTATCGGTGCTGACCCGAAAGAAATAATCTTTACTTCAGGAGCTACTGAAGCTGATAACCTGGCAATTAAAGGGGTGTTTGAAATGTATGCTACTAAAGGAAATCATATCATTACTGCTACTACTGAACATAAAGCCGTTTTGGATACTTGCAGGCATATCGAAAAACTGGGTGGAGAGGTAACTTACCTCGAGGTAAATGCAGAAGGTCTTATAAATTTAAAAGAATTAGAAGCAGCAATAAAGCCTACCACTATCCTTATTGCGATAATGTATGCTAATAATGAGATAGGAACCATCCAACCTGTTAGAGAGATAAGCGCCATTGCTAAAAAACATGGAGTGTTATTTTTTAGCGATGCTGTACAGGCAGTTGGTAAAGTACCTGTTGACGTAAACAAGGATGGAATTGACCTTATGGCTTTTACTGCACATAAGATGTATGGACCAAAGGGGGTTGGTGCATTATATGTCAGAAGAAAAAACCCGAGGGTAAAAGTTACTGCGCAAATTGATGGTGGTGGACATGAAAGGGCTATGCGTAGTGGCACACTGAATGTTCCGGGGATCGTGGGATTTGGTAAAGCTTGTGAATTATGTATGCAGGAAATGGAAAGTGATACAAAACGTATTAGCCGGATGCGCGATAAACTGGAGACAGAATTATTGAAACTGGAAGAAGCCTATGTTAATGGAAGCAAAGAACATCGCCTGCCACATGTAACAAACATTTCATTTAAATATGTAGAAGGGGAAGGTTTGATGATGGGATTTAATAAGAATATCGCTTTAAGTTCCGGGTCAGCTTGTACATCTGCCTCTTTGGAGCCTTCATATGTATTAAAGGCATTAGGACTTGGTGATGATCTGGCACACTCTTCGTTGCGTTTTGGTTTAGGTCGTTTCACAGATGAAGAACAGATAGATTATACTATAGAACAGGTGAGCAATACGGTGCTTAAATTACGTGAAATGAGTCCTCTGTGGGAAATGTGGAAAGAAGGTATTGATCTTGATAAAATTGAATGGGCAGCTCATTAATAAAATAGAATTGCAGGCAGAATAATAATAACTCAAAAATTAAATAATAGACATGGCATATTCAGATAAAGTGATTGATCATTACCAGAATCCAAAAAATGTTGGAACCCTGGATAAAAGCCAAAAGAATGTAGGAACAGGGCTTGTTGGAGCACCAGAGTGTGGTGACGTAATGCGGTTACAAATACAGGTAGACGAAGCAACAGGGATGATTACTGATGCAAAGTTCAAGACCTTTGGTTGTGGCTCTGCTATTGCATCTTCCTCCCTGGCTACCGAATGGCTTAAAGGTAAGAGCATCGATGACGCCCTGAAGATCGATAATATGGATATAGTGGAAGAATTAAATCTTCCCCCTGTTAAGATCCACTGCTCCGTTCTGGCAGAAGATGCTATTAAATCAGCAATCAATGATTACCGTGCTAAAAATGGCATGGAACAAATTAAGTTTGAAGAAAGTGTGGTTCATTAAAATACATTGGGGAAGGCAGCCGTTGTTTTCTGGCTTCCAACTATAAACTTCAAGATTTTAAAATATGATTTACGTAAGTGATAAAGCAAAAATTAAAGTGGTCAAATTAATGGAGGAAGCACATATTCCTTCAAGTGAATACTTCTTGCGTGTGAGTGTTGTAGGAGGTGGGTGTTCAGGGCTTAGCTATAAGATGGATTTTGATAACGAGAAGAAGCCTATGGACCAGGAATTTGATGATAATGGAATTAGGGTAGTTACTGACTTAAAAAGCTTTTTATACCTGGTGAATACAACACTGGATTTTAGTGATGGATTAAATGGAAAAGGATTTTATTTCAGCAATCCTAATGCAAGTAGAAGTTGCGGATGTGGTGAAAGCTTTGCTGTATAAATAGTAGAGACGTAGCAAATAAGAAAAACCCCGTTTCCGGGGTTTTCTTTGCAGTTGGTTCGGGTAAACTATTGTTTAATGAAGCTTCGAGAGATTGCAAGCAGTTGGTTTCGGAAGCGTAATTGGTACATTCCCGTACTCAAAGATTCAATATTTATTTTTTCTATTGTACTGGTAACTTTTCTCGTGAAAACGGTCTGGCCTCCGGTATTGACAATTTCAAGTGTAGAAATGCTGCTTGGATCACTCAGATGAACAAAAATTTCTTTTTGTGCAGGATTGGGATAAATTTCCAGCCTCCTGTTGTTCCCAGCCCAGAGTTTAATAATATTACTATAAAAACACATGTTTCTATCGTCGATTATTTTGAGACGGTAAAGACGTAGCATGTCACGTCTGTACTCCCCACCTTCTAAAGCGGATATATCAAAATAATGATAGCGGTATTGTGAAGTAGATGAAAGTGAGGGAATTATACCAATTTCTTTAAAATCAATTCCATCGCCACTTTTCTCAATAATGTATTTTTTCACACCAATTTCCAGCTCTGTAATCCAATAAAGATCATTTCCTGCAATACCTGGGATCCCATTAAAACTGGTTAATAGGACAGGTAAAATATTGAAAGGGCTGCGGGTTCCAAGTGTAAAAGATGATGTAGAACTTTCTGGAATCGTGGTTCTGATCATACCATCATCTACGTTTCCATTAATAACAAAAGTTGACGGCTCCCCTTCAATATTCCATCTGGCAGGGTTTGGGCCTGATCCATCATCATCAAAATAATGTGCAATGGTGAGATCGTTCAGGGCGGTAACTGAATAAGCTGGATTCCCATTGCCAATTTTGCTTTGGCTTCTCCATGAAAGTGTAATTGTATCAGCATTATCAGGATTACCGGAGTTACAGTGAATATTCCAGTATTCAACTTTACTTACATGATCAAGAGGTGGGGATGAATAGTTGTTTGCATCAAAATGCTGTTGGTAAAAATACTCTACAGTATCAATAACCGGATTACCGTTGAATTTACTCAATTTAACAGGTGCAAATAAAGTATCTGAACCCAACACCTTACCAATTGGGAACCATTTTCCCGATTTGCTGTTAATGTTTATTGCAAGGGGTCCGTTCACAAAACTTTTCTTATATCCTACATTATTTATTGAGAGCAGGATACTGAACACACTTGGAGGGCTTATTATTGCAGTAGTATCTCTCATTGTTGGGATGGCCAGAAGACTTGTGGATAAAAAACCATTTTGCAGGCTTATCGTATCATTAATGTTTACATTTTTTGTGAGAGTGAGATTGCTGAAATCAGGCTTGTTTATAATAAGATTTTTCACAGATACAGGAAGCCCCGTGCCCGTAATTTGATTACCTGTACCATAGTATTCGTAAATACCAGAAGTATCAAAATTGCGTGATCCTGTAGTTTGAATGTTCCCCGAATTATTTCCAATATTATTTATTCCATTTGGTGATCCAATTGAAAGAGTACTTAAGGGTGAAGCCCTGAAATTGCTGGCACCATCAATAACATATTGACCCATTCTAAAAGTAGCAGCGGTGTCAATAAGAATACTGTCTGCTGTATTACTAATATCCAGGTTTCTTAAAAGAGTAACTATTGCCCCTCTATTGATTTCCAGGTTTCGGAAATTATTGCCTTGTGTAAAGGCCCCACTTCCACTGATATTTTGATTTGAAGACCCATTAAATACTAAGCTTCTATCAACCGTGCCAGTTGAAGACGGAGAGAAATCAAACAAACCATTTATTATCAAATCGCCGGCAATATCAATGCTTCCATTTTTTAAGGAAGTGAAAGTCACCCCGGTATTGATCTTCATTAATCCCCTTATTAAAGTAGGACTATTGCCACTGAAAGAAAATGATTTGGTTGAGGTTGAACTCAACTCAATAGAATTATAAGTTACTCCTGAAGATAATAAGGAATTGTTTGAACCCTGGCCATATTCAATTACTCCTAATTCTGTACCAGGTACAAGAGAAAGATGAGTTACAATTGCACTGGCAGTTGAGATAGTATTATGTAGATATCTTCCGCCATTATTTATCCTGACAGTTCCTGGAATTGATATGGAAGGGCTGGAAGGAGCCCCACTCGTATTCTCAAAAATTCCTCCATCATTAATTTGCATAATATCACCGGTGGTACTGTTTATCGCAAACCCCGGCTGGCCATTATTACTGGACGGTAATCTCAGACGAATTGTATTACCCGCATCGGGGGTGATGGCAAGCGTGTTTATGATAGTTGTTGTTGCGCCCGACGGTAGGTCTATTATATACGATCCCGAAACATAGGCGTTATCAAAGATTACATCATCTGTGCTCCCAGGTGAACCAGTAGGTAACCAGTTATTAGGCGTACTCCAGGTATTATTTCCTGTCGCATTTGTCCATTTTTTTGGTTGAGACTGTGCAGAAAAGGTTAGCAGAGATAAAATAATAAGTAATATTTTTTTCATCTGGATGGAATAATCCTGTTAAAATTAATAGGAAAACCGGTCCGTTAAAAGGTTAATTTAACCCTATAATAAAATATTTTCCTCCTATATTATTCTGTAAAGACTAATTTGCTTCTTAATTATTTATTGATGTTTTCTATAGCTAAAAAAGATATTCAACAGTTCTTCAGCAGCCTTACTGGTTATATCACTATCATTTTATTTTTGTTAGTAAACGGATTATTTCTCTTTGTTTTAAAAGACAGTAATATTTTTGATTTTGGGTATGCTACACTTGATAAATTTTTTGAATTGTCTCCATGGATCTTATTGTTTCTTGTTCCTGCGATTAGCATGAGAAGCCTGGCTGAAGAATTCAGGAGCGGAACCTTCGAAATATTACAGACACGCCCGGTAACTAAATGGCAGATCGTACTAGGTAAATATCTTGCCATCTTGTTGGTTATTTTCATTGCCTTTCTACCCACACTCATTTATGTATATACAATTAGTTCTCTTTCTACAGCGGGTATTGATAGGGGTGGTATTGCAGGTTCTTATTTAGGACTATTGTTTTTAGCGGCTGTGTTTGCAGCCATCGCATTATGCTGCTCTGGTTTTACAAATAATGGGGTTATTGCTTTCCTGGTAAGCGCTTTCGTATGTATTATTATTTACTTTGGATTTAATGCCATCAGCAGACTGCCGGGCTTACAAGGTAAAGCAGATTATTATGTTGAAATGCTGGGAATTGATTTTCATTACCGTAGTATCAGCAGGGGGGTAGTGGATAGCAGGGACATCATTTATTTTTGCAGCATCATTTATTTCTTTCTTTTGCTTACAGTTAAAAACCTTCAGAAAAAATAATGTCTTTCTTCAAACATCTTTCTTCTGGTAAATGGTGGTGGATACCTGTTATATTATTTTTGATATTAATCAATTACTTAGCCTCTATTTTCCATCAAAGGCTCGATCTTACCAATGAAAAAAGATTTACACTTTCTTCTTATGTAAAAAAAATGCTGCGCTCTCTTGATGATGTTGTACATATAGATGTGTTCTTAAAGGGAGAACTTCCATCGGGGTTTAAGAAACTTTCAGGTTCTGCGGATGAATTACTAAGCGAGTTCAAAGAGTTATCTAATAATAACGTTCAATACCGGTTTATTACTCCGGATAACCAGATGGATGACCTCAATAAAACATTTGCTGACACATTAGCGGGTATGGGGATAGAGCCAATAAATCTGAAAGTACAACTTAAAGCTGGGGAGCAATCCCAACTCGTATACCCGGATGCGTTAGTGAGTTACAAGGGCAAAATAATGCCGGTGATTTTATACCCGGGAAGTAAAATACTTATAGATCCCGAAGACCTCAATAATGCTGAAGCACTAATGGAATACCATTTTGCTAGCGCTATTGAAAAGATTACTCAGTCTTCCCGGCCTATGATTGCATATTCCTCCGGAAATGGAGAACCCACAGGTGCAAATGTGGAAGACTTTGTAGAAAATGTATTAAGCAAAGATTATAATATTAAGTTGCTCAATATCACAGCCCAGGCTGTAATTCCAGATACATTCAAGCTTCTGGTAATTGTAAAACCTTCTATTCCTTTTACAACTGAAGAAAAAATTAAGATCGATCAATTCGTAATGCGCGGGGGTAAGGTGATATGGTGCATAGACAGGCTCAACGCAGAGATGGATAGCCTTCAGATAAAGAACCAGGTTATTGCTTACGATAGAAACTTAAACCTTGAAGACCTTTTGTTCAAATATGGGGTAAGAATAAATCCTGACCTTCTTATGGACCTTCAATGCGACTACCTTCCGTTTGTAGTAAATGGAAAAGATCAGTTTGAACTAAGGCTATGGAATTATTTTCCAATTTTTGTGTCGAAGTCAAATCATATCATAAACAAGAGCATTGGCCTGGTAGCCGGTAAATTTGTCAACTCCATTGATACGGTTAAGTCTGACCAGGTTCGTAAAACCATCCTTCTTAGTTCATCACTCAATTCAAGAACCATCTCAGCACCAGCATTAATTAGCCCACAGGAAGTGCGTCAGTCGCCGGACGGCGTATTATTTGTAAAAAGTGAAATTCCCGCTGCAGTTTTATTGGAAGGGAAATTCACCTCATTATATGCCAATAGAATGACTCCAGCTATGATGGATACAATGGAAAACCAGGGCTATCCATTTCAGTCATCAAACATTTTAGAAAACAAAATGATCGTCATAGGCGATGGAGACATTGTTCTTAATTCATCCTCCCAGGGCGCTCCAATCCCAATGGGAATGAATCCATATACGATAGGGACACAACAACAATTTCCATTTGCCAACAGGCAATTCATTCAAAACTGCATTGAATACCTCCTGAATAATCTTGGTTTGAATGAATCAGCGGCGAAGGCTTATACCTTACGCTTAATTGATAAAAAAAGGGCTGAAGATGAAAGAGTACAATGGCAGATTATTAATATTGTGATACCCATCCTGCTTGTTTGTTTATTTGCCATCCTGTATCAGCAATTGAGAAGACGGAAGTATAGTATGCCGGTGAAAAACATTTAACCACATTCGTACTATTCACAGCTGGCTTCACAATTTTCTGACACCTATCTTTGCCCAATATTTGCTCATGAATTCTACACAGTGGTCATATCTGGTATTTGGTGTTGTTTTACTGGCTGCTATCATCTTCGATCTTGGTTTAGTTAGTACACGTTCAAAAATCATTTCAATAAAGCAGGCATTTAACCAAACTCTTTTCTGGGTGGGACTAGCCATTGGTTTCTTCATTTTTATGTGGTTTCTAAACGGTCAGATAAGGGCGATCGAATACATCAGTGGATATCTGATGGAATGGAGCCTGAGTATTGATAATATATTTGTTTTTATTCTTATTTTCAATTTCTTTTCGGTCAAAAGATCCTACTATGGAAGAGTATTATTGTTAGGTATTCTTATGGCCATCCTTTTCCGTGTGCTTTTCATTACGATTGGTATTGTACTGGTAGAAAAATTTGAATGGATACTCTATATTTTTGGTGCATTTCTGGTTTACACAGGCATTAAAATGTTTTTCGTTAACCAGGAGGAGGAATTTGATCCTGAAGATAATAGAGTGTATAGATTCCTGCGGAAGATTCTTCCTATTACTGGTGTTGACAATGGGGGTAATTATACTGTACGGATGGATGGAAAAAAATATTTTACCATGCTTTTTGTTGTGATAATATTGCTCGCTACTACCGATATCATTTTTGCGCTTGACTCCATTCCGGCTGTTTTTGCAATCACTCAGAACAAGTTGGTGATCTATACCTCAAATATTTTCGCAGTCCTGGGACTACGTTCTTTATTCTTTTTATTACGAGGAGCAGTTTCTAAATTTGATTATTTACAACAAGGGATAGCGATCGTATTATTATTTGTTGGAGGGAAAATGCTGGCTCAATATTTTGGTATACATATTTCTGTATGGTTCTCACTCATTGTTATCCTGGTATGCCTTTCCGGGTCTATTCTGTTTTCAATTTTTAAAAAGAAGCCTACCCTTCCAGTGGAAATTACCGACAATAAAACTCCCATTATACATTGACCGTCACTATTGAATATACGCTCGAAGAAATTGCCGTTATCACCGGGGGGCAAATTATTCATCATCCCTCAACAGTAAAATTTACTTACCTCTTACTCGATAGCCGTAAATTATTGTATCCTGAATTTACTATTTTCTTTGCAGTAAGAAGCCAGCTCCGGCATGGGATTCAATTTATAAATGATCTGTATGAGAAGGGTGTGATGAATTTTTTAATAGATGAAGACATGGATGTGGCAGAATTTCCCATGGCTAATTTCCTGCGTGTTCAAAATACTGTTGACGCTTTACAGGCACTTGCAGCTTTCCATCGTAAAAGATTTGCCATTCCGGTAATCGGTATAACCGGAAGCAATGGAAAAACAATTGTAAAAGAATGGCTGGATCAGTTATTAGCCGTGCAATATAATATTATAAGAAGCCCAAGGAGTTTTAATTCACAGGTAGGAGTGCCATTGAGCATATTGCAGATGAATTCAACACATACCCTTGCGATATTTGAAGCGGGTATTTCTGAAGCCGGCGAAATGGAACGTTTAGAAAAGATGATAGTACCAACCATTGGGATTCTTACAAATATTGGTGATGCACATGATGCAGGATTTTCTTCCCGGATTCAGAAGTTAGAAGAAAAATTTCTTCTGTTTAAAAATGCAGAAGTCATTATTTGCCATAAGAAGGATGTCCTTCCTCCAAATGCGGAAGGAGATGATCATCACCGTGAAATTTTCACCTGGGAATTTAGTGATGAGGCAACTCTTCTAATATCAGGCATATCAAAGGATAATTCTTCAACAAGTATTACAGCAGTATTCAAAGAAGAAGAACTGCAAATAAAAGTCCCATTCACAGATGATGCCTCTATCGAAAATGCCATTACCTGCCTGGCTACACTGTTGCAATTAAAAATATCAGTGGAATTGATCAAAAAGAGAATGATTACCCTGCAACCGGTTGAAATGCGCCTTGAATTGAAACAGGGCATTAATCATTGTTCAATTATTAATGATAGTTATAGCGCTGATGTGCATGCATTAAGTATTGCCAGCGATTTTTTGGTGCAACAGCAGCAACATAGCCGGCGCACGGTTATCTTATCTGATATTTTGGAGAGTGGCAGGGATGTTAAAGATCTTTACAGGGAGGTGGCTACAATTCTCTTAAAGAAAAATATAAACAGATTTATTGGTATTGGCACCCAGATAAGATCTGAAAGACAACAATTTACTGCATTTCCTGAAACACATTTCTTTGATTCGGTACAGGAGTTCATCACACATTTTACCACTCTTCATTTTAATAATGAAACGATCCTGCTGAAAGGTGCAAGGGTTTTCGGATTTGAGCAGATAAGCCGGTTGCTGGAACAAAAAGTCCACCAGACAATCTTATCAATAAATCTTTCAGCCATTACCCATAACCTGAGAGAATACAAGAAGTTTTTGAAACCGGGAACAAAGGTGATGGCGATGGTTAAAGCATTTAGCTATGGAAGTGGCAGCTATGAAATTGCCAATCTATTACAGTTTCTGAAAGTAGATTATTTAGCAGTAGCTTATGCTGATGAAGGAGTTGAATTGAGAAAGGCCGGGATTACACTGCCCATCATAGTAATGAATCCTGAGGAAAGCACATTTAATTCAATGCAGGAATTCGATCTTGAACCAGAAATCTTTTCATTTTTCATACTGGATCTTTTAGAAAAATATCTACTTGTATCAGGAATAGATAATTATCCTGTACATATAAAACTTGATACCGGTATGCACAGGCTGGGATTTGATGCGAACGACATCGATAAACTCGCAGATCATCTTTCTATATCAAAAAAAATAAAGGTGCGATCAGTTTTTTCTCACCTGGTTGCCAGTGAAGACCTCAAGCAGGATGAATTTTCTAACCGCCAGGCATCAATATTCAATAATTGGTGCTCTATACTAAGTGACAAACTCAATTATTCTTTTATTAAACACCTTGCAAATACTTCAGCTATCCACAGGCATCCTGATCTTCAAATGGATATGGTGAGGCTGGGAATCGGCCTATATGGAATCGATGCAGATCCGGGAGTGCAAAAGCATTTAAAAAATGTAGGTACGTTAACTACCACCATTGCGCAGATCAGGTTAGCGAAAAAGGGTGAATCTATTGGATATGGAGGAAAGAATGTTATTGATTCTGATTGTTTAATTGCCACCGTAAGAATTGGCTATGCTGATGGATATCCCCGGACCCTTAGTAATGGCGTAGGTAAAATGTTGATCAAAGGACAGTTGGTCCCAGTGGTAGGAAATGTTTGCATGGATATGACGATGTTGGATATTACAGGTTCTTCTAATGTCCATGAAGGTGATGAAGTAATTGTTTATGGTGAACAATTGCCCGTTCAAGACCTGGCTAAGTGGGCAAACACCATTACCTATGATATCATAAGTGGAATTTCGCAGCGGGTAAAGCGGGTGTATTATGAAGAATAATTGTCTGAACCCTGATTCGCTTGATTTTAGGATTATCTTGATTGCCACTTTATAAAATCATGTTAATCCTTTAATCAAGCGAATCAAGGTTCAGACAATGCCTCCCTTATCACCCTGATTTCATTATATTTGCGGCTCAATAATCGTTTACTCAATAATCTTATAGTGAAAGGAAGAAATGTTTTTTTGATTATTTTATTGCTTGTTGTTACCGACCAAATCCTGAAGATCTATGTTAAAACACATTTTCATGCAGGAGAATCGCATAATGTGATCGGTCACTGGTTCAAACTCTATTTCATTGAAAATGAAGGGATGGCATACGGTTGGAAATTTGGCGGCAATTCGGGGAAAATGATTCTTACCTTATTTAGGCTGGCCGCGGTGATCTTCGGTATATTTTACCTTCAAAAGATCGTACAAAAAAAATATCACCCAGGATTTATAGTCTGTGCCTGCCTCATCTTTGCTGGCGCTTTGGGTAATCTTATAGATAGCATGTTCTACGGACTCATATTCGACGAAAGCTCTATAATCTCACAAAATGTATCAAGGCTCCTCCCTTCACGCGGATATGCAGGGTTCCTTCATGGTAAGGTGGTAGATATGTTATATTTTCCTATCATTCATGATACAACATTTCCCAAATGGATACCCATCTGGGGAGGAGAAGACTTTGAGTTTTTCAGACCCATATTTAATATGGCAGATGCCTCTATTTCAACCGGGGTCATCGCTATACTGGTATTCCAAAAGAAGTTCTTCAAACAGCACAATAAACACGTTACGAAAACCGTAGAAACCAGTGCCATTGTGAATGATGAAGTTCAGGTATCTTAATATTCGGTATCTTTAAACCTATAAGTAATTCAATAAAACCTCCCCAATGAGACTTGTCAAAATTTCATTTATATTATTGTTGTTAACGGCTTTTGTATGGTCGTGCCAAAAGGAATTCAGCCTTGAAGGATCAAACAATAAAATAGCTGCAGGCACATGGCAATTTAATGATAGCAGTAAATTATTTCAGGGGAATATGGACACTGCCTATATTGACTCTTCAGGCCCAACAAAATTGCTTAATCTATTAGGAACATCCTTATCTGGTGGGGAGTTTTTCTCCATCCAATTAAGAAGCGCGGATAGTTTTAAGCTGGGAACCTATACGGCCTCTTTAGGGGAAAGCGAATTCAAATATTTTACTGCAGCCAAGACCATCTATCTTTCTGATCAGATTACAGGAGATATGCTTGTGACTGTAACTGCAATAGGTAACAACAAGATCACCGGAACATTTACTGGTATTGCTCAGGATTCATTGGGGAATTTTAAAGCCATTACACTGGGTAAATTTACTTCAAAGGTAAACCTTCCTGTTTCTGCTGGTAGTGGAATTGCCAGTGGCAGCCTTGGAGCCACAGCGGGAGCTTGTACTCCTGTCACCCTTGGAGGTACTTATACGCAAAGTGTAGCCCTCACTGCAACTAATACGGTTCAGATACAGGTAAATGTAGCCACTATCGGAACGTACTCTATCTCCACAAACGCAGTAAATGGAGTAACTTTCAGTAAAACTGGTTCTTTCACTGCTACCGGTGTACAAACACTCATCTTAACAGGAAGCGGAACCCCTGTAAATTCGGGAGTTCAAAATTATACCATCAGCTTTGGAACAAGCATTTGCACATTCGCAATTACCTATGCAGCCGCTGCTGGCGCTGCTACCGGATCATTAGGTGCAACGGCTGGTGCCTGCACACCTGCCACCCCTGCGGGTACATATACACAGGGAGTTGCACTGGTAGCTGGTAATACAGTAACCATCCAGGTAACTGTAGCAACCATTGGAACCTATACTATTTCAACAAATACTGTGAATGGGGTAACCTTCAGCAAAACGGGTTCTTT
>JADGPY010000383.1 GCA_017882205.1 Chitinophagaceae bacterium | reverse complement strand
TTGAACAACCTATGCCAAAGGAAAAGGTTGATGATAATGCCTGGCTGACACAAAATAGTCCGCTTCCAATTATTGCAGATGAGGCTATTCAGACCATCAACGATTTCAGGAATGTGCAGGGTGCATATAGCGGCATAAATGTTAAGCTCATGAAATGCGGCGGACTTCGGTCAGCATATATCCTGATAAAAATGGCAAGGTCGTTGGGTATGAAAGTCATGATAGGCTGTATGACTGAAACATCCTGTGCTGTCTCTGCTGCAGCTCAGCTTTCTCCGCTGGCTGACTGGGCTGATCTTGATGGGAATCTTCTTATCGACAATGATGTATTTGAGGGAGTTACTGTTAATGATGGGAAAATAACTCTTAATGAGAGACCGGGGATTGGTATAAGACAAAAGACACAAGTAAAAAGACAAAAGTAAAAAGTAAAAATAGTCTTGTTGACCTCTTTGCGAACTTTGCGTTAATACTTTGTGACCTTTGCGGTTATTGGATTTCGGCTATTAAATATTTTATTTAAAGATTTCTCAATTAAAAATATGTTTCAATGACAAAAACAGGGAAAAAAATCTTTTCCGGAGTTTTAATTACTCTGGGGGTAGTAATTATATGTTTTGCAGTTTATTTAAATAGTCTGATGCCTATCATTACCGGATATGCCGCAAAAAATCTATGTTCGGATATATTTGTATCAAACAGGAAAGCTGGTGATATAGAAGCAGTTGATTTGAATTTTTCATTTATAAAATTTACCCGGAACAGTATAAATTATGATGAAAAAAGTGTAACAAGTCATTTTCTCTGGGGAAAGTCCAAAGCCATATACAGAACAGGATTCGGTGTTACATTACTGAGAAATGTTACCGCTGAGAAGTTATTAAAATCAAAATACCCTTCAGGCAGTGATCCAGGTTATTCTCAGGATACCATAAAATGGCCTCTTGGAGATATCCTTCCAGTGAAAAATACAGGTATTGATACTTTAAAACTTGGGGAAATCTCAAAAAAATTAATAACAGACAACGCATATAATGGGAATGCTTTTGCTTTTATCGTTCTTCATAAAGGAATCCCTGTTGTTGAATCCTATAAGCCACAGTTCAATAAAAAAACAAGATTGCTGAGCTGGTCGATGGCCAAGAGTTTTACAAATGCCATGGTTGGCGTTCTGGTTAAAGAGGGGAAACTTGATATTCTTAAACCAACAGATCTCAACGAATGGAAAAATGATGAAAGAAGCAGAATTACCCTGAATGATCTTATGCAGATGCAGAGCGGTCTTAAATGGAATGAAGATTATGGGAATCGTTCGGATGTTACCTTAATGCTTCATTGCGAGAGCGATATGGGGCATTTTGCGTTGGAACGGCCGGTGGCATATCCTGCCGGTACTCACTGGTATTATTCTTCAGGGACAGCAAATATTGTTAGTAAGCTGATTCGCAAACAGTTCAGTAGTGATTCGGCATATTATGTTTTTGCCAATAACCAGCTTTTTAATAAGATTGGTATACCGGATGCTGTTTTTGAAGTTGATCCATCAGGCACCAGGGTGGGATCTTCATATTTATATGCAACTACCCGCGACTATGCCCGGTTTGGATTGCTGTTCGAGAATTATGGAATATTTAATGGTGAGCGAATCCTTCCTGAAGGATGGGTAAAATACACTACAACACCGGCTTCGGCAAGCAATGGAGTATATGGATCTTTCTTCTGGCTTAACAGAAATAAGAGATTGCCATCGGCACCCGAAGACATGTTTGCCTGCGATGGTCACGACGGACAACATATATATATACTGCCCACGCAGCAATTAGTTGTTGTTATTCTTGGTTATTCACCTACATCAAGAGGAGGAATGGATACCGACAGGTTGCTGAAGGATATTTTGAGTACCCTTTAGGATGAAGACAAAAGATAAAAGGATAAAGATAAAAGTGGAAATCAATAATGCAGAAAAACTTTTGTCTTGTGACTTTTGTCTTTTATCTGCTATTTGACATAATGTTATGGATTCCGATTTGTAAAAGGGTAGGGGCATGAAGCTTCTGACATCTACCTGCAAGATAGGCACAAGCGAATTGCAGACCTTTCAACAATGAAACTTAACCTTAACGTTCTGCTCTTTTTGTAAAAAGATTCCATAGTTTTGCGAGATTAATCAAAACGATTTAATGAGAACTTTTAATAATAGTTTAATATTGAGTTTTTTGGTTTTATGCTTAATATTGACGAATGGGTGTTTGGCAGATAAACAAAATTCACTGACTGTCAGTCCTCATCAGGTTAATTTTGGAAAAGATGGTGGTACTACGACGATTGATATCAGTACTAATGCCATTAAGTGGAATATCATTTCAGATGTATCGTGGTTACAGATTAGTCAGACAACCGGAAATAAAGGCAGTGCAACAATAAGTTTAAAAGTTCCCGGCAATAACAGTATTGATACAAGATCGGCAATAATAACCGTCAGTGCTGAATCTGCACCTTCGCTTCAAGTCATAATTTCACAGAAAGGTAATTTGTATCCAGGCTATAATACATCACCCATGGTTCCTGATGCCACCGGAATGAGCAGTACTTCTATGGTGATCGCAAATAAAATTAAAGTAGGCTTGAATATTGGGAATACATTGGAAGCCATTGGAGGTGAAACAGCATGGGGGAATCCGCAAGTTACAAATGATTTTATTAAATTAGTAAAACAGAGCGGTTTTGATGCTATTCGTTTACCATGCTCTTGGAATCAATATGCAGACCAAACTACTGCAAAAATAAATTCTATTTGGTTAGACAGGGTTAAAGAAGTGGTACAATACTGTGTAAATAGCGATATGTATGTTATCCTGAACATCCATTGGGATGGTGGTTGGCTCGAAAGTAACTGTACACCAGGTAAACAGGAAGAGAACAACGCAAAGCAGAAAGCCTTTTGGGAGCAAATTGCTACACACTTACGTGATTTTGATGAACATTTGCTTTTTGCAAGTACCAATGAGCCGAATGTAAGTGATGCGACCCAAATGGCAGTCCTGCTCTCATATCATCAAACCTTTATTGATGCTGTTCGCTCTACTGGGGGTAAAAATGCTTATCGGGTATTAATCGTTCAGGGACCTATGACCGATATTGCAACAACATATGACCTAATGACCAAAATGCCCACCGATAATATTCCAAACCGCTTGATGGCTGAAATTCATTACTATACACCTTGGAATTTTACAGGTATGACTAAAGATGAAAGCTGGGGTAACCAGTTCTACTACTGGGGTAAAGATTTTCATTCAACAACTGACCTTGCCCATAACCCAACATGGGGCGAAGAAGCAGAAGTTGATAGACTCTTTAAAATAATGAAAAATCAGTTTGTCGATAAAGGTATCCCTGTTGTAATAGGCGAATTTGGAGCCATGCGTCGTGATAATTTAACAGGCGATGCATTAGTACTACATTTGGCCTCAAGAGCATATTACTTGAAATATGTTACAAAACAAGCAAATACTTATGGTTTACTACCATTTTTCTGGGATACCGGTGGATTATTCAACCGAGGAACTAATACAGTAGCTGATCAGCAATCATTAAATGCTCTTATACAAGGTACAACCGAATAGAAAAGTATCTTATATTTTCAAAATTCTGCACTTGGCTAAAAGGCAAATTGGTAAACCTTTCAATCGGACACGCTAATATGCGCCC
>JADGPY010000382.1 GCA_017882205.1 Chitinophagaceae bacterium | reverse complement strand
CGAAATTGAAGTAATGGTGAAAATAAACTGTGGATTATGGTTCATCCTGAACCTGGCAATAAAGGATTCTAAAGTTCCAACGATCACTGCAAAAAGAATTTGTACCCCAATGAAAATTGGAATAGAATAATACCATTCCTTCCCGGGGGTCAGAAACAGGTTCGCAATAATAGCCCCGTACATAGCAAATTTAAGATTGGTAGCATGAAGGATGAGCCCAAGATCAAAACCACTGTTGTCAAGGACCATAACCTCGTGTATCATTGTCAGTTCAAGATGGGTTTTAGGATCATCTACAGGCATCCGGCTATTTTCAATCATTGCTATTAAAACCAAAACGAACGAAGCTAAAGTCCCGATTGCATATGAAATATATGAACCGAAATGAATACCATTAAAAATATCAGCGAAGGAAGTATAGCCGGTAAGTAATGCTAACGAACCCATAAGTATGAAGAAAGCCGGTTCGGCCAGGAACGAATATAATGCTTCACGGCTGGCTCCCATGCCTTCGAAACTGCTGCCGGTATCTAAAGCCCCGATAATGCTGAAAAATTTACCAGCAGCCAGTATATAGGCAAAAAATACGAAATCACCATCAAATGAAAAAATACCTTTCTGATTGCCAAACGGGATAAGCATAGTAGCAATCAATACTGATGCAAAATAGATGTCAGGGGCAATCTTAAAAATAAAACTACTGGTCTGACTATATACATTTTCTTTTTGAAATAATCTCCAGATATCTTTTATTGGCTGAAAAATACCCGGGCCTTTTCTTCCCGAGAAAATACTTTTAGTCCGGATAATTATTCCGGTGAAGAAGAAGCTTGTTGTAATAATCAGAATAAAAACCAAACCTGGCATATTACATCTGTTTTATAAGGTTAAACAAATAAGCCGCCACACCGCTTAAAAGCGAAAGAGTTACAATAATAAAAATGAAAATGATACCGTATAATATGTAATAACGCATATTCCCGTTCTGAATAAATCTGACCCGAGCCATTATTTTATTCATAATTTTCAAAGGAAAATCAATGAAAATTGCTTCAATTTTGTCATAAGGGTGTGTCTCGGAATGAATAGGACTTGAAAACACTCCTTTTATATCTCCTTCTTTTTTATTCATTATAAGAAATGGTCCAATCAGCTTCCTGTAAGAGCGCACGTATGAACTGGCTGTGTATTGCATTTTGCTGTTTGGAGCTGAGTAACCGCAACCCCAGGTGGGAGTAATAACCATTTTTTTGTTACGCAGAACAATACGTTTTATTGTCCATATCAATGCAATAGCAATTAAAAACGCCCATGCCACAAGACTGATTGACTGAAGATTACTGACAATCACTAATGCAGGCAAACTATATGTCAAACCGGGTGTGAATACGCTGACAGGGTTTATCAAAAGCCTGATGAACAGTTGTGGAAATAATCCGATAATCATGATTAGAATGACAATAAGATAACCGGGAAATAACTTTGATGGTTCGGCTTTTTTAATTTCATGATCGAAATTACTTCGTGACTGCCCAAGAAATATGATGCCAAAAGCTTTCGTAAAACATAATAACGCCAGGCCTCCTATAAGCGCCAGTCCTGCAATAGATAAAATAAAAAATGTCGTAATTGACAGAGATCCGGAATGGACACCTTCAAAAAGGCCCAGGTAAATAAGGAACTCTGAGATAAATCCGTTAAAAGGCGGCAGACCGCAAATAGCCATAGATGCAACAAGGAATAAGATGGCCGTCTGTGGCATTTTTTTAATCAACCCACCCATACTGTCAATATTTAATGTATGAATTGTCTGATAAATTGTTCCTGCCCCGTAGAACAATAATGATTTGAACAACGAATGATTTAAAGTATGCAATAATGCCCCGGCAAAACCTGCAAAAACAAGGTACGGGTTTTTTATGCCAATGCCTATTGCCCCAATCCCTATGCCAATTCCGATTATGCCTATATTTTCAATGCTGTGATAGGCAAGCAATTTCTTTAAATTATGTTGAACAATAGCCAGTGCTACACCATATACTCCGGATATTAATGACACAATCAAAATGATATATCCTATAATCAAATAATTCTGGTTCACTAATAAGAGCATCCTTAATATACCAAAAATACCGAGCTTGATCATTACTCCCGACATTACTCCTGAAACATGAGATGGCGCAACAGGATGAGCATAGGGGAGCCACGTATGAAAAGGCACGAAACCAGCTTTAATTGCGAAGCCAATAAAAAAACACAAATACAAAGAAATGCTTATGGCAGGATTTACTGAAGCACTATATTGGCTGATGGCATCGAAATCATAGGAATTGGTTTGTGAACTCACCCAAATAAGCCCGAGAGTAAGAAATAAAATGCATATATGCGATTGTATTAAAAAATTTATCCCTGCTTTTAAAGTTTCCGGCTTTTTGTATTCGAAAATGACCATAATGAATGAAGACAGAGCCATTATTTCCCAGGTATAAAGAAATGCAAGACTATTCTGCAGGATAAAGATCCCAATCATGCTGGTATGATTAATAATAAAGCTGGCAAAATGGAGGGAGATCATTCCGGACTTATTTTCATAAAGCTTCAT
>JADGPY010000381.1 GCA_017882205.1 Chitinophagaceae bacterium | reverse complement strand
TTTTTTTCATCAACTAATAATTCCTGTTCAAATGAAGAAGTTGTTTTCTATCGCCATCCTGCTTTGCATCCATCACCTTCTACCTGCGCAAAATGTTTTAAGCTACCAGGTGCCGCCAAAGGATATTGCTGACTTGCTTTTGGCAAAACAAATACCCGTTGTTAGTACAGATAGTAAAGCGGAATGGATGTTGTTGATGGAAAGAAATTCTTATCCTACAGTGGAAGAGCTGGGCCAGCCGGAAATCCGCATAGCAGGCTTACGTCTGAATCCAAATAATTATTCACCGAGCCGGCAAAACTCTATCAATAATATTAAATTGAAGAATATTAAAACCAGCAAGGAATTGGCCATTGATGGTTTGCCTCAAAATCTACAGGCCAGCAATATAACCTGGAGTCCTTTGGAAAGCAAGATTGCTTTCTTAAATAATGCAGGCACGCAAGTGGATTTGTATGTGATTGATGTAACCACCCAAAAATTGAGCAAGATCAATAAACAGCCGGTGAATAATACGTTAGGAAATGGGTATACCTGGCTGGATGAAAACACGATCATTTATAAAGCCACTACTGCCCGGGTTAGCTCAGCACCTAAAAAAATGATTACACCCAAAGGCCCAACCATACAGCAGAGTTTAGGGAAAACCGCACCAAGTGCTACCTTTGAGGACCTGATTAAATCACCGTACGATGAAGAATTGTTTAGATTCTATGGTACTTCACAACTGGTGCAAACCAGGAATGGTGCAGAAACAAAAATTGGGACCCCTGCTATTTATTTAACTCTTGCATTATCTCCTGATAAAAGATATTTGCTTACTAAAACCATCCATGAGCCTTTTTCTTATCTTGTAACTGCCCGTGGGTTTACTTCCACAGTAAGCGTTCTTGACATGGCAGGAAAGCTGCAGAAAGTAATGGCCGATCTTCCATCTACGGAAGGAACACCCAGTGGTTTTGACAATACGCAGAATGTACCAAGGGCTTTTGAATGGAGAGCTGATGAACCTGCCACCCTGGTGTGGTGCCAGCCATTGGATAGTGGCCTCATCAAGAAGCCAATGGATTTTCATGATGCCGTATATGCATTGGAGGCGCCGTTTACAGGAGTACCTAAGGAGTTATTTAAAACACAGATGCGTTTCGGTGGGATCAACTGGGGCTCGCCACAATTGGCTATTGTTGACGAGGGTTTGCAATCTAAGCAACTCAGCAGGATCAGCCGTTACAATCCTTCCACAGGCGAGCTGGAAAAGCTATACGACCTCAACATGACTGATGGTTATCACAATCCCGGCGATCCTGTTACCAAAAAAAACAAATGGGGTAGAGAAGTAATTCAAACGATTGATAATGGTAAAAAGATTTTGATGAATAACCCCGTTGGCTCTTCTCCAAAAGGTGATCTGCCTTTTTTAGCAAAATACGATCTGGCCACTAAACAAAATGATATTGTCTGGCGTTGCAGCGAAGGATATTTTGAATATGTAACAGATGTAATCGATCCTGACAAAGGAGTGATACTGACCCGCAGAGAGTCTCCAAAAGAAGTACCTAATTATTATATTAAAAATGTAAACGGAAATACACCAGTAAAAGCAATTACTGATTTTCCAAATCCTTACCCGCAATTAGAAGGTGTTACCAAGCAAAAGATATTTTATAAACGTGCCGATAATGTTGACCTAACCGGAGTTTTGTATTTACCCAAAGGATACAATAAGGATAAAGATGGTCCCTTACCTGTATTGATGTGGGCTTATCCACGTGAATTTAATTCGGCAACCGATGCGGCACAGGTAAGAGGTTCTCAATACCGCTTTTCCATTATTAGTTGGGCTTCCCCTATATTTTATGTAACCCAGGGTTATGCAATATTGGATAATGCTGAAATGCCAATAGTTTCAAAAGAAGGGAGTAAACCAAATGACAATTTTGTTGAACAACTGCAATTAAATGCAAAAGCGGCCATTAATAAACTGGCTGAGATGGGCGTGGGTGATAGCAACAGGGTAGCCGTAGGCGGTCATAGTTATGGTGCATTTATGACCGTTAATTTACTGGCTCATACTCATTTATTTAAAGCAGGTATTGCACGCAGCGGAGCCTACAACCGTACGTTTACACCTTTTGGTTTTCAGAATGAAGAAAGAACTTACTGGCAAGCTCCACAATTATATTACGAGATGAGTCCTTTTAGCTATGCCGATAAAATAAAAACCCCTCTTCTTTTGATACATGGAGATGCGGACGATAATCCAGGTACGTTTCCAATCAACAGCGAACGTTTGTTCAATGCTATCAAAGGAAATGGTGGCACTGTTCGTTTTGTCTTCCTTCCTTATGAGGCACATGCATACCAGGGAAGAGAAAATTTACTTCATATGTTATGGGAGCAAAATCAATGGCTTGAAAAATATGTGAAGCATAATTAATAACCAGGCACCCGGTCTTGAGTATAAAAATTACAAAATTGTGTATCTTTTGTGTCTTATTAGGAGTGCAACTTATTTATAAATAAAAAATAAAAAGATGAAAATCTACCATCGTTATTTCTGCGTATTTTTTACTTTAAGTTTCATGTTAATAATGAAACCATTTAACGCCAATGCACAAAAAAAAGTTTCTATTGATAATGGATATTATATTACTTATCCTGATAAGCTAATGCTAAGGGTTTTTACTTTACAAAAATTCGCACCATTTACTATTTCCGCTAATGGGAATGACAATGAGCTTAATTATAAAACGAATTCAAAATTAAATCTTGGTATAGGAGCCACTTACAGGAGTATCACAGCAAACCTTTCTTATGGTTTTAAATTTTTGAATAAGGACCAGGGACAGGGAACTACAAAAGGCCTGGATGCGCAGTTTCATATCTTTCCTGATAAATGGGCCATTGATTTGCTGGGAACATTTCGTAAGGGATATTACCTTGATCCGAAAGATAAGAATGGGCTCAATTTAGCTACTTACTATCAACGTCCTGATTTTACAAGGAATATAATTGGTTTATCTTTTTTCCGCGTTCCCAACTCAGCTAAATTTTCTTATAAGGCGGCCCTTGCTCAAAATGACTGGCAAACAAAATCTGCAGGTTCCCTGCTTTATGGTGGAGAGGTTTATTTTGGAACGGTAAAGGGAGATAGTGCACTGGTGCCAAACCAGGTAAGTAATAACTATAAGCAAGCCGGAATTAATAAAATTAATTTTTTTAGTATAGGTCCTGGTATTGGATATGCCTATACGCTGGTATTTGGGAAGAATTATTTTATAACCGGTTCTGCAGTCGGAAATCTTGATATAAACTTTTCAACAGAAGAGAGAACAAGTGATAAACACAATAAGTTTAGTTTACTTCCGGGAGGTATTTACAAAGGAGCTATTGGCTATAACAGCGATAACTGGAGTATAAGCGCCAACATTACCGGGAATGCTTTATATGTAGGAAGCTATGCTTCTTCTAAAGAATATTTTCTGCCTACGGGAAATTTCCGTTTTATACTGGCCAGGAAAATAGGGCTTAAAACGCACAAATAATTCAGGAAAGCCAGGATCAATTAGCTTAATTATTTACTTTCTATCCATCCGGTTGATAGAGTTAACTTGTAAGTGTAGCCAATTGATTGCTTACAATGCCAAATTAACTTTAAAAACATTTGCAAACATCGATTGCTTTTCCTATATTTCCGAAAACTTACACTTATGAATTTTGATACAATGAGCAAACAACGGAAATATGTCATGATAGCTGCGGCTGTCGGGGTGATTGGCATGTTTTTACCATGGTACAGAATTGCATTTTTTGGGTCAATTTACGGTGGGTCAATGAACGGAATGCACGGGTCAGGAATATTTGTCTTCCTTTGCTTAGCAGCTTGCGTAGTGATAGCATTTTTGGGAGATCAGACTAAAACCCTTGACAAAACTTTCTGGATGATTGTACTGATAGCCAGTGGTCTGGCTTCTTTATGGATGATTATCCAGTTTTTAGAGTCCATTGGTTACGGGTTCAGCTACCTGAGCTATGGTTTTTATATTGCTTTTCTGGCAACTCTTGCAACTCTGTATTGTGCATACAAATACAGGTCTCCCAGTGATAATATTAAGGATGGTTTCGATAGCATGAAAAAGGACATAGAAACTAAAATGAAAAGTGATACCGGTAGCAGCACGCCTCCATCATCAGGGGATCAGAATAGTTCGGGGAAGGTAAACCCTCCGATGTAACATAAGCGCTACGTGACCGTTACTTCTAATACAAAAACCTTGAAATATTGATTCCTCCAGGGATTGATTACAATGGTTACGTAGCCTCAATAAATTATAGGCACAGGTTAGCTGAATAATCTTTTCAATAACGATTTCCAGGATTTTATGCTGGCTTTCAAGGAAGTTTTTCTGAAGGTCTGGGAAAATCGTTTGGAGTTAACTTTCCTAAAAGCAGGGAGAATGGGAAATTGTAAGGAAATTCCCCAAAGGAATTAAGAGCAAGCATTTGTTATCTATAAATTTACATTCTTAACCTCCATACTGATGATCATAAAATTCTTAAAAAGTTTTACAATATTATTTGGGTTAGTTGTTAGTTCAGTATGCTATTCACAAATAAAATATCCTGCCCCTGTGGAGGGAGACTATAACATAAAAAGCTTCAAGTTTAAAAGTGGTGAAGAACTTGCTGATTTACGTCTTCATTATACAACCATTGGAAAACCAATAAAGGATAAAAATAACAAAGTTGTAAATGCAGTTTTAATAATGCACGGAACTTCTGGAAGTGGTCATCAATTTTTAAGTGAAATGTTTGCCGGCGGACTTTTTGGTCCAACACAACTTTTAGATGCAAACAAATATTATATCATATTACCGGATGGAATTGGACATGGAAAATCAAGTAAACCCAGTGATGGCCTACACATGCATTTTCCCAAATATGATTATGATGACATGGTATTGGCAGATTACAAATTGCTTTCCGAACATTTAGGGATTAATCATTTACGTTTAGTAATGGGTACATCAATGGGAGGTATGCATACCTGGGTATGGGGTTATACCTATCCGAATTTCATGGATGCACTCATGCCACTTGCCAGTCTGCCAGTGGAAATTGCAGGAAGGAATAGAATACAACGTAAAATGGCCATTGACCTTATCAAAATGGATCCCGAATGGAGGGACGGAGAGTATATAACGGAACCTAAGGTTGGACTTACAGGAGCAATCTCTTCCCTGATCTTCATGGTCAGCAGTCCATTTCAATGGCAGAGATTAGCGCCATCAAGGCAGCAGGCAGATAGCATGCTTGATAAAATCAGGAAAAGATATTCATCCACATTGGATGCGAATGATCTTATTTATCAATTTGATGCATCAAGAGATTATAATCCTTTACCACATTTGCAGAACATCAAAGCCCCATTGTTTGCGGTTAATTCTGCCGACGACCAGGTTAATCCTCCGGAACTTAAAATATTGGAAAAAGAAATAAAGAAAGTAAACAAAGGAAGATATATTTTATTACCAATAACCGATAAAACCTCCGGGCACGGCACACACTCAAATCCTGCAATCTGGGGAAAATACCTGCATCAATTGCTTTCGAT
>JADGPY010000068.1 GCA_017882205.1 Chitinophagaceae bacterium | reverse complement strand
TTTTTGAAAGTTGTTGGTATCCTCCGCTAAGCCCAACAGTCGATAAGCCAATGCTTGCAGAACTTTGATCCGGCAGGTCTATGCTTTCCAATAACAATACTGAAGACAAGGCCTGGCCATATTGGGCTGAATAACCTCCCGAACTGAAAATGGTGCCTTTAAAGAGGAATGGAGAGAATCTGCCACGTTGAGCAATGTCGGGCACACTACTGAAATAAAAATTATTGACTACAGTGCCATCAATAAAGACTTTTGTTTCGGCAGCAGTACCTCCTCTTACAAACAATCCTTCCTGTTCACCTACCTGCTGGGTACCCGGTAAAGTTTTAATGGCAGCAGTTACATCAGCATTTGCACTCGCGGTAGTTACGATATCAATCGGGTTTAAGACAGTTGTCCTTTTACTTTCACTCGCTTCGAAAGCCCCTGCGCTAATGACAACGGCTTTCAATTCAGTAACCAATTCCCTCAATTGCATGTCAACAGTAAGCGGATTTCCTATTAGGTTGACATTTTGTTCAGCTCCGCGATAGCCGGTACCGGATGCCACCAATATATGTAAACCCTTCTCCGAAGTAGTAAAAGAATAGTGACCAGTAGAATCTGAAGTTCCACCGTCATAGGTGTCTTTTAGGGAAATGCTAATTCCTGGAACCGGACGATTTTTGTTATCAACGATCCTTCCCGAAATTTTTACCTGGGACACAGTAATCGTAGAAATAAGCAGAAAAAGTAATCCTAATACCTGTTTCATGATAATATTCATTTACGTCACAAACATAAAGTAGTTTATATCATAAACCAAATATTTAGCTAGTATTTTTTTTGCCCCTTGTTACTCTTCATTCTTAGAATTTTATAATATACACATATACAGACAGTTACGTATATGGTTACATGCAAGGCTACCATATTGAGAAAAAAGAAATTTATTCACATCATGTAAAATTAATTTGTTTATGTGGCGGCAATTTGTAATTTAGCTATAGAATTTAATGGGTTAGTAAGTATAAAGGGTCAGTAGCAATACTGCCCCTTTTGCTTTTTAGAAGTTTCAGATCTATGATCTTTCATTTTCATTTTTTCATTTTAACAGGAGAAATTTCTCCACTTTCTTCAACTGTGATGATGTTTGTTTAATTTCAGTAGTAATAATTATCAACTTCCTTTCATGAGTAAAACGAAATCGGCATTCTTCTGCCAGAACTGTGGTTATGAGAGTGCCAAGTGGTTAGGTAAATGTCCTTCCTGTAATCAATGGAATGGCTTTGTCGAGGAAGTGATTCAAAAAGGCACAGATAATAAAGTAGATGATTGGAAAGAATATGCGGGAAATGGATCGAGGCTCAAAACAATTTCTCTCAGTGACATTGTGAGCGGTGAGAAGAAAAGGATCATCACCAGGGATAATGAATTGAACAGAGTGCTCGGAGGAGGAATTGTTGCGGGAAGCTTAGTTCTCGTTGCCGGAGAGCCAGGGATTGGAAAGTCGACATTGTTTTTGCAGAACGCTTTACAATTAAAAGATATTGTTACCCTATATATCAGTGGCGAAGAAAGTGAGGAACAAATTAAAATGCGCGCCGACCGCCTTAAAATTGAGAATGAAAATTTCTACCTGCTAACTGAAACCAACACTAAGACCATATTCCATGAAATAAAAAAATTAAAGCCAAACCTGGTGATCGTTGATTCTATTCAAACATTAGAATCTCCTTATGTTGAATCTTCACCGGGAAGTGTATCGCAAATACGCGAATGTGCTTCGGAGTTCCAACGATTTGCAAAAGAAACTCATACCCCGGTTTTCCTGATTGGACACATCACTAAGGATGGCGCAATTGCAGGACCGAAGATTCTCGAACATATGGTAGATACCGTATTGCAATTTGAAGGTGACAGAAATTATGCTTACCGGATATTAAGAACATTAAAGAATCGATTTGGTTCTACCTCCGAGCTAGGCATCTATGAAATGACCGGAGTTGGGATGAGAGAAGTAAGCAATCCTTCAGAAATTCTTATCACCCATAAAGATGAACACCTGAATGGCGTGGCCATTGCCGCTACCATGGAAGGAATCAGGCCTCTTCTAATTGAAGTGCAAGCTCTGGTAACACAAAGTGTATATGGCACACCCCAGCGTACAAGCACTGGGTTTGACTTAAGACGATTGCAATTACTTCTTGCAGTGCTCGAAAAAAGAGGAGGATTTCATTTCGGCGTCAAAGATGTTTTTATAAATATTGCCGGGGGGTTAAAAGTAGAAGACCCCTCTATTGATCTTGCAGTTTTAACTGCCTTGTTATCTTCTTATGAAGATGTAGCATTACCTCACAAAATTTGTTTCGCCGGAGAAGTTGGCCTTAGTAGCGAAATAAGGGCAGTTAACCGGATTGAACAACGCATTGCCGAAGCTGAAAAGCTTGGCTTCGAAAAGATCATAGTAAGCAAGTACAATCATAGAGGAGTTGACATGAAGAAATTTAATATCGAAATAGTTGCTTTAGGGAAAGTGGAAGAGTTATACCAGTATTTATTTTAAGTGAACATAGCAGTCAAAATATTATCTCCATTAGCGCATTTATTTTATCCGCATGTTTGTGCCGCCTGCGGATCTGATCTACTTAGTGAATCGAATCTTTTATGCCTGCAATGTATTCATGAGTTGCCACATACCGGCTATGCATCACTTGAAAATAATCCGGTTGAAAAGATCTTCTGGGGGAGGATAGAAATAACATCTGCAATGTGTGAATTTTATTTTTCAAAAGGAACCATTGTGCAATCCCTGATCCATCAATTGAAGTATAAGGGAAACAAAGAAGTTGGGATCATGCTTGGAAATATTATGGGAAACAGCCTCATCAACAGTGATCGTTTTACTGATATTGATGCGCTTATTCCGTTGCCATTGAATGCGGCAAAAGAGAATAAACGAGGTTTCAATCAATCTGAAATATTATGCAATGGGATAAGCCAGGTGACTAGTATCCCTGTTTTAAAAGGAGTTGTAAGCCGGGTCAGATCAACTGAAACACAAACTAAAAAAAGAAGAAGCCAGCGTTGGGAAAATGTTGAAGGAAGTTTTTGCGTGAGTAACAGGGAGAAACTAATTGGCAAACACCTGCTACTGGTTGACGATGTAATCACAACAGGTGCTACTTTGGAGGCATGTGGAAAAGTGATCCTTCAAATCCCCGGAGCTCGTTTAAGTATAGCCACTCTTGCATGGGCAACGAAGTGAGACCTTGATTTTCCTGATTATAGGATTATGATAAAAATCCCTTAATCCTTTAATCAAGATCATAATTCCAACGGCTTGTAATATATTTGATGTATGAGGTTAGTTAGATTGTTTGGCACATTCATTTGTATAGCGCTTGTCATATTCTCTTGTAAGAAAGAATCTTTCATTTCAAGCACACAGGCAAGACTTGGAGTAAGCGCAGATACACTCACTTTCGACACCGTGTTTACAGTTAGCGGCTCCATAACAAAGTTTTTTAAGATCTTCAATCTGAATAATCAGAAACTACGGCTAACAAAAGTAAAGCTGATGGGCGGTGCTACCTCCACATTCAAAATAAATGTTGATGGAGTTCCAACTGTGGAAGCGGATGATGTAGTACTCGAAGCAAATGATAGTTTATATGTTTTTGTACAGGTGAATGTGGATACATCCGCAAATAATCTTCCCTTCATTGTACAGGATAGTGTACTTATCAATTATAATGGTAACAATGAATATGTTCAGCTGCAGGCATATGCCCAAAATGCAAATTATTATAAGAACAGAAAAATCACTGGAAATGTAGTATGGACCAACAATCGCCCATATGTGATACTTGGTTCTATAACGATTGATACGACTGCAACTCTTACTTTAATGCCAGGAGTGAGAATTTATTCTCACGCGGATGCTCCTTTTATTGTGAATGGCAGTTTAAAAATTAATGGCACAAAATCAGCGCCTATCACATTTACTGGCGACAGGCTTGATCCGGATTACAAAGACCTTCCTGCAAGCTGGCCTGGAATTTATTTCCTTAATACAAGTAAAGACAATATCCTAAAGTTTGCAATCATCAAAAATGCATACCAGGCAATAGTTGTACAAAGCGCTTCAATTAATGCTAATCCTAAATTAATATTGAGCCAATGCATAATTGACAATGCTTACGATGCAGGTATTCTCGGCATTAATACAAGTATCCAGGCCGATAATTGTCTCATAAGCAATTGCGGCAGCAATATTATTTTGGCATTAGGAGGTGATCACAACTTCACTCATTGCACTGTGGCCAGTTACGGAAATTATTATATAACACATCTGAACCCGGTCTTGCAGTTGAGTAATTTTGCAACACAAGGAACCCAGACCCTGGTGGCTAACTTAAATGCAGTATTCAGAAACTGCATATTTTGGGGTGAAGGCGGACCCGTAGATGATGAAGTAATAGTACAGAAACAAGGCAATTCAACATTTACTGTAAATTTTGATCACGATTTATATAAGGCCCTTCATGATCCTACAAATGTCACGCTTAATACAGTCTATAAAAATATAGCTCCAATGTTTGATAGCATAAATACCTCAAAACAGGTTTACGATTTTCACTTTAGCCGAAATCCGGCTTCACCGGCAATTGATAAAGGGACTTCAACTACCTTTCAATTTGACCTCGATAATAGGCCAAGGGCAAATGGAATTCCTGACCTGGGATGTTATGAAAGGTAAATAGGGGGAACAATTAATTGCATAACTTTACAATCCTAAATCAATTTTTATGATCAAAATATTTTTTGTAGCGAGTGCTTTTGTTCTTGCATCTTTCATAACACCTCATTCTTTATACTCCCCAACAGTGTCAAGTATTCATCAATTTAAGGTTGAAGCATTAGACGGATCAATAATTGACTTTTCGCAATTCAAGGGAAAGAAAATTTTAGTTGTAAATACGGCATCTAAATGTGGCTACACTCCACAATATGAATTCCTTCAAAAGTTATATTCCAATTATGGTGATAAGCTGGTCATCGTAGGATTTCCTGCAAACAATTTCGGTCAGCAGGAACCTGGTAATAATATTGAGATAAAAGAATTCTGTACAAAAAATTATGGAGTTACTTTCCCTATGGCAGCAAAGGTTTCTGTGAAAGGAGATGACATCGCTCCTATCTACAAATGGCTTACATCCAAAGAACTAAATGGAGTTATGGATGCTGAGATCAAATGGAACTTCACCAAATTTCTTTTGGATGAAAATGGTGTATTGCTGGCTAAGTTTGATAGTAAGGTAAATCCATTAGGACCAGAAATAGCGGCATATTTGAAATAAAAAATATGCTTTTCCAGAACGTTATTGGACAACAATCTGTAAAAGATCAGTTGGTGCAGATGGTTCAGCACAACAGGCTTAGCCATGCCCTCTTGTTTTTAGGTAAAGAAGGAAGTGGAGCATTACCTCTTGCTCTTGCCTTTTCTCAATACATTGTTTGTACTGATGCTGCGCAACAGGATAGTCAAAAAGCAACGGTTGGACTTTTTGATATCCCAGAAGATTTGCTCACCAGAAGAACTCAACCCTTCAATGATTCCTGTGGTGTATGTCCGGCTTGCGTCAAAGCCAGTCAGTTAATTCATCCTGACATCCATTATTCATACCCTGTAATCACAAAGAAGCCCGGTGAAAAGCCTGTCAGCACAGATTTTATTAGCGATTGGCGTGAATTTGTACTTGGTTATCCATACGGAAATATATACGATTGGCTACAATTTATTGGTGCAGAAAATAAACAAGGAAACATCACAGCCGAGGAATGCAACAATATCAATCGAAAATTAAGCCTTAAGGGGTTTGAAAGCAAATACAAGATCCTGGTGATGTGGATGCCCGAATTCCTGGGTAAAGAAGGTAACAAGCTATTAAAACTAATTGAAGAGCCGCCACCAGATACCCTGTTTATTTTTGTGGCAGAGGATGAAAATGCCATCCTGCCCACTATCTTATCCAGAACACTACTAGTAAAAATTCCCGTATTAAAAGATGATGAGATTGAACAGGCATTGATAAGCAGGAGTAATGAAAATGAATCAAAAGCTCAACAGATTGCCGCAGTTGCAGAAGGGAGTTATCGCGAAGCATTAAAGCTATTACAACATGCTGATGAAGATTGGCAATCACTTTTGAGGGAATGGTTAAATGCAATCGTTAAATCAGGCACTATGGCACAGGTAAAATGGATAGATGAAATGAGTAAGCTGGGGCGCGAAAAGCAAAAACAATTCATTAGATACTTCATCCACCTGCTTGAGCAGGCAATACGCATCAGGTTGATCGATGTAGGGACGTTGCATGCAACGTCTTCGCATGCAACGTCTCTACCTATGAATATTCCTGAAAAGGAAAAGGATTTTGCTCTCCGACTGAACAAAATGTGTAGTTTAAGCGCGCAGCAAGCCATTGTTAATGAACTTGACAAAGCAACCTGGTATATTGAACGTAATGCCAATGGCAAAATGCTGTTTCATGCCCTTTCCATTCGCTTATACCATATAATTAAGGATAATTCATTAATTTTGATCAATTGAGGATTGAGAACGATTGCATTATTTGCTTACAAAGATTATCCAGGAGACTCTTTCACGGCTATATTCAGCATCGTTGCCAAACCGGATGATTTGTTTAGACAGGTATTACTAAGTTCAACTTTTACAGCCATGTATGAGCATCAATACATAATATACATTGCAATTAAAGCTAATCGGCTCATAACGATTTGCACCAATATGTTTTTTCTTACTACGAGCTGAATAAAAAAAGTTACTGTACAAGTCTATCCATCTGCATTATCTGGAGCAATGAAGCTTAATAGATATCAACCACCTGGTTCGTAATCTTTCCTCTTATTTATTATTTATTTATTAATTTGAATATATGAGTTGCACAAGTTGTAGCACGGGAAAACCAGGAGGATGCCAAAGCAATGGAGGATGTAGTACGGGAGGGTGCAATAGGATGAATGTGCACGACTGGCTAGCGAACCTTCCGTTTAGCGACCCTGAAAGTGGATGCCGGATTGTTGAGATCTCTTTCAACCAGGGAAGCAGAAAAGACTTCTTTCGGAATAATTCCTTGCATATGTTCGAAAAGGGTGAAATAGTTTCGGTAGAGGGAATAAGTGGTTTTGACGTTGGTACCGTTAGTATGACGGGAGAACTAGTAAGACTTCAATTAAAAAAGAAGAGTGTTAAAGAAGATAGTCCTGAAATCAAAAAAATATTAAGAAGGTCAACTGAAACGGATATTAGCAAGTGGAAAGAGACTAAATTACGGGAGCCTGAGGTATTGATAAGGAGCCGTGCGATGGCAAGACAATTGAAGGTTGATCTGAAAATGGCTGAGGTAGAGATTCAGGCCGACGGAAGAAAGGCAACTTTCTTTTATATCGCAGATGACCGGGTTGACTTTCGTGAATTGATAAAAGTATATGCCGGCGAGTTTCGTGTAAAAGTTGAAATGAAGCAAATCGGTGCAAGACAGGAAGCAGGAAAGGTAGGCGGAATAGGCAGTTGCGGTCGTGAACTTTGTTGTAGCACCTGGCTTACAGATTTCAAAAGTGTAAATACAAATGCAGCACGTTACCAGAATTTGAGCATCAACCAGACAAAGTTAAGTGGTCAATGCGGTAGGTTGAAATGTTGTTTGAACTATGAATTAGATACTTACCTGGATGCATTACAACATTTTCCGGAAGATGCAGAAATACTGGAAGTTGCTAAAGGAAGGGCATTCCTCATCAAAAAGGATATTTTCAGAAATTTGATGTGGTACAGCATGCCTGAAAGTACAAAACATTATCCTGTAACAATTGAAGGCGTTAAAAAAATCCAGGCACAAAACAGGGAAGGGATAAAACCCGAAGCCCTGGAAACTGTAGAAGTGATCAGTGGAAAACCAAAAGAAGTTGAACCTGAATTTGTAGATGTCGTTGGACAGATCAGCTTACGCACACTGGAACGAAATACAAAAAAACGCAGGGATAGGGAAAGGGATACCAGGCAACAAGGTCTGCAGGGTATAAGACAAGGACCAAAAGATGGAGGACAAGGCCAACAACCTGATAGTCCTCAAGGTCAACAAAGACCGCCACAACAAAGGGGACAACAAAGACCACCGCAACAAAAGGGACAACAGCAATCTCAACAAAAGGGTAAGCAACGTCCGCAGCAGCAAAGGCCGCCACAACAGCGTCCACAGCAACAAAGACCACCACAACCGCCAACAGAACCTAAGTAGAGATGTTGAATGCAACGTCTGTACTAAATATTTCTCGCTATTTTTGCGCCATGTCTATTCAAGTCATAGGTGTAACTAAATTATATGGAAAACAAAAAGCGTTAGACAACATTTCGTTTAGGGTTAACAGTGGAGAGATCGTTGGTTTCCTTGGACCAAATGGAGCGGGGAAGTCTACCACTATGAAGATCATTACTGGTTATATTGATGCTGATGAAGGTGATGCATTTGTAAGTTCATTGAATGTGAGCACAAACAGAATTGAGACAAAGAAAAAAATAGGCTACCTGCCCGAAGCTAATCCACTTTACTATGATATGTATGTAAGGGAATACCTTGATTTTATTGCTGGTCTTCATAAGATCTCAGATAAAAAAAAGAGAATTGAAGAAATGATCGCTTTGACGGGGTTGAAAGTAGAAAGCAATAAAAAGATTGGCCAACTTAGTAAAGGTTATAAACAGCGGGTAGGCCTTGCTGGTGCTCTTATTCATGACCCTGAAGTGTTGATACTTGATGAACCTACCAGTGGACTTGACCCAAACCAGATTATTGAAATCAGGGAAGTAATCAAAAAATTAGGTAAAAATAAAACAGTACTTTTTTCGACTCATATTCTACAGGAGGTTGAGGCAATATGTGATCGGGTGATCATTATTAATAAAGGCATTATTGTAGCAGACGATACATTAGCCAACCTACAGACAGCCAATAAAAAGATGGTTTCATTGATCGTTTCCTTCAAAGATCCGGTAAATAAAGACTTATTGGAAGGTATGGAAGGCATTACACACATTGAGGAACTGAAGCCCTTAACTTTTAAATTAACCACATTACATCCCGAATCGTTGCGCAAGCAATTAATGGAATTAAGCTTGCAACACAATCTTAATATTGTTTCTTTGCAAAGTGAAAGTGAGAGCCTTGAACATGTGTTCAGGAATTTGACAAAATAGCTAATCACTAATCATTGATCATACCACAGCACATAAATAGATAACTGAAACATAAATAATCATATATCAAATCACAAATAATTTATGAGTTATATCGCAAGTATTTTTGCCAGGCAGATCCTTGATAGCAGGGGCAATCCCACTATAGAAGTTGATGTATTAACAGAAAATGAACTTCTTGGACGTGCAGCAGTGCCATCAGGTGCAAGCACAGGAGTGCATGAAGCCGTTGAGTTGAGGGATAATGACAAACATCTATATGGTGGAAAAGGGGTATTGATAGCAGTAAAGAATGTCAATGTGCTTTTGGCAGACAAGCTATTAGGATGGGAAGTTTCAGATCAAACTGGGATTGATCAACTGATGATCGACCTGGATACCACTGAAAACAAAAGCGAAATTGGAGCTAATGCAATACTAGCGGTTAGCATGGCAGTCGCAAAAGCTGCAGCACTTGAGGCTAATCTTCCATTATTTAGATATATAGGAGGCACAAATGCAAGGGTACTACCAATACCAATGATGAATATTTTGAACGGTGGTGCTCATGCTGATAATAAAATAGATTTCCAGGAATTCATGGTTATGCCTGTTGGGGCAGAAACATTTAGTGAAGGATTACGCTGGGGGGTTGAAATATTCCATACTTTAAAATCGGTGTTGAAGAAAAAAGGATACAGCACCAATGTTGGTGATGAGGGTGGTTTTGCTCCCAATATCCAGAGCAATGAGGAAGCGATTGAGACAGTTCTGGCTGCAATAGAAGCGGCAGGTTATAAAACTGGTTCCCAGGTTGCAATTGCGGTCGACGGAGCAAACAGCGAATTATGGAATGAAAAAGAAAAGAAATATATATTTCATAAAAGCGATGGTACCAGGATGTCCAGCGAGCAGTTAGTTGATTATTGGGCTTCATGGGTCGACAAATACCCTATTATCTCTATTGAAGATGGGATGGCTGAAGATGATTGGGAAGGCTGGAAAATGCTATCAGATCGTCTTGGTAAGAAAGTTCAGCTTGTAGGCGATGATATTTTTGTGACCAATGTAAATAGACTGCAACGGGGTATTACTGAGGGTATTGGAAATAGTCTTCTCGTTAAAGTAAATCAGATCGGAACTGTTACTGAGACTATAAATGCAGTTACCATGGCACAAACGAATGGTTATAACACCATTATGAGTCACAGAAGTGGTGAGACAGAGGATACTACTATTGCAGATCTGGCAGTTGCTTTGAATTGTGGTCAGATCAAAACAGGCTCGGCCAGCAGAACCGATCGAATTGCCAAATACAACCAGCTAATAAGAATTGAAGAATTATTGGGTGAATCTGCCATATTTCCCAAAGGAAGAATTAAATTTGGTAAATAGGAGATGAAATTGTTAAATTATATACCTCGATGGCTCAAAAGCAAGTACCTGATTGCAGGTATCGCATTTATAGTCTGGATGTGCTTTTTTGACAGGAATGATGTAACACTACAATGGAAGCGAATAAGTGAGTTAAAAAAATTGCAAAAAAGCGAGAAATTAATGAGTCAACAGATTTCTGGTACGAAATCTGAATTAGAACTATTGAAATCCAGTCCAGCTACGTTGGAAAGGTATGCGAGGGAAAAATATATGATGAAAAGAGATAATGAAGATCTGTTTATAATCACAACTAATTCCTTAACAATTAAATAACACTCATACAATATTCCAACATCAGTACCGTTTATTATTTGAAACCAAGATTTTATTCTTAAATCAAAGCTATTTATCTCGCCTATGCACAACTTTACACCAGAAGATCTAGTACAATATCTGTATAATGAAACTTCTACAAAAAAATCTGCAGACATCCTGGCTGCATTAGAAAACGATTGGTCTTTGCGCGAAATGTTCGAGGCAATAAAAGAAGCTCATCAAACACTAGAGCCTGCAATAGTTTCTCCACGTGAGGAAGTGATTGAAAAGATCCTGAGGTATGCAGCCAAATCAATGGAATTACACCATCATTGAAAACAAACTTTGAATTAACTTACTTTCGTCCCGCTAAATTGCGGGATTTTTTATGACCAGGAAGGAACGATATACATTTATTATTAACTATTTCCAGGGACATGCTCCAAATGCAGAGACGGAGCTGATCTATGAAAATGAATACCAGCTACTTGTCTCAGTTATTCTATCCGCCCAATGCACGGATAAGAGAGTCAATCTCACTACCCCTGCTCTTTTTAAGAAATATCCTGATCCCTTATCTCTAAGCAAGGCCTCTTCATCTGCACTATTCGAACTAATAAAAAGTATTTCATACCCTAATAATAAAACAAAACATCTGCTGGGTATGGCTAATATGCTAATGGAAAAATTTGGTGGGAAAGTTCCCATGACAGTGAATGAATTAATGCAGCTACCCGGAGTGGGAAGAAAGACAGCCAATGTAATTACCTCAGTGATTGATAAGCAGCCGAATATGGCTGTAGATACTCATGTGTTCCGGGTTTCTGCCAGGATTGGATTGACGCTTAAAGCAAATACTACATTGGCGGTAGAAAAACAATTGATTCGTTTTACACCAGAGGAACTAATTCATAAGATGCATCATTGGTTAATATTACACGGAAGGTATATATGTATTGCAAGAAATCCTAAATGCCACGAATGTGGATTGCGCGTTGTTTGTAGATTTTATAAATCAATAAGCAAATAATTGAAATAGTTAAGAAATTATTCTTTTGATTATAGCCTCTGAAATTAGAATATATTTATTATTTAAAAAGTTTGGGAAACATGAATCTACGAGTACTGATATTTTTCATTTATATATATTTTTTGGGCAACCAAAACATAAGTGCACAGTATTATTTCTACGATGAAAGTCACTATGATAAACCTGTTATGTTCGAGTTGGGAGCATCGGTGGGAGGAATGAACTGCCTTACAGATCTGGGAGGAGGTAAAGGGATTGGGAAAAAATTTATAAAAGACATCAACTTAAAAAATACACAGCTTACAGGAGGAGTATATTTAAGCGCTACTTATAATAATGCTATTTCGCTAAGACTTGAAGCGGCTTTTGGTCAGGTAAAAGCGTATGACAGTATATTAAAAAAAATAGCGCCGACAACCTTTGGCCGATACGAACGGAATTTAAGTTTCCGTAGTCCGATTACTGAACTTAGCTTAATAGCGGAATTTCATCCGCTATTTATATTTGGTACATTTGATGAAGAACACAGTCCACCGCGCCTGTCACCATATCTATTGGCTGGGGTAGGCTATTTTTCATTCAATCCACAGGCTAAACTTGGTAATACATGGGTCAACCTGCAGCCGCTACATCTGGAAGGACAGGGATTTAAAGAATATCCGGATAGACCGAATTATAGCTTGCAACAAATAAATATTCCAGTAGGAGCAGGCTTGAGGTATGAGCTATCTTCTTTGTTAAATTTTAGGGCAGAAGTAGTTTACAGGATATTAAATACCGACTACCTGGATGATGTAAGCCAGATAGATTATGTAGATCCATCGTTATTCCCAAATTATCTCTCGGGGGCAAAATTGACCGATGCATTGTTATTATACGATCGCCGTTATGAATTGGATCCCACCAACAATGGTCCTGCAGAAAGAGGACATGCCAATCACAAGGATTCTTATTTTTCTTTTAATTTAAAACTTGGGATAGCCTTGGGACGCGAAAGGATAAGAAACGGCAAATAGTTATTTATTTTTATAACAGCTTTTTAATCTCCTCAATCAATTCTGATTTTGTTAGTGGCACCCCCATTATTTTATGATACCCTTTTGCATCTACCAGGTATTGATCACGGATAATCTTTATTAGCTGTCCGTTGTTCAGTTCCGGTATAAGAATATGCTCAAAGTTTTTTAAGATATCACCCAGGTTCTTTGGAAATGGCCTCACATATCGGAGATGCACATGCGAGACTGCCTGACCTTCTGCTAGCAGATCCACTACAGCGCTTTTGATCGCACCATATGTACTGCCCCACCCTACTACCAATACTTTACCCTTTTCAGGGCCATTATCAAATTTCTGTTCTGGAATATATTCAGCAATCTTATCAATTTTCTCCTGCCTGATCTTTACCATTAACTGGTGATTTTCGGGATCGTAACTCACATTGCCGGTAATATTTTGTTTCTCAAGTCCACCTACCCGATGCTCTAATCCTGTAGTACCTGGAATTGCCCATGGACGAACTAATTTCTCATCTCTTAAGTAGGGCTGAAATATTTCTTCATGGTGGCCAAGCTCTGTTTTAAAATTAACTTCAATCGGAGGAATATCATCCGATTTAGGATAACGCCATGGTTCTGCACCATTTGCTATGTATCCATCACTTAAAAAGATAACTGGGGTCATATGTTGGACTGCGATTCGAACAGCCTCATATACAGCGCTAAAACAATCACTTGGTGTTGATGCGGATATTATTGGCATAGGGCATTCCCCATTTCTTCCATAATATGATTGTAGTAAATCGCTTTGTTCGGTCTTTGTAGGTAATCCGGTGGATGGTCCACCCCGTTGTACATTAATGATCAGTAGCGGTATTTCAAGCATCACTGCAAGTCCCATCGCTTCTGCCTTTAATGCCATACCTGGGCCGCTGGTGGTAGTTACTCCAAGGCTTCCACCATATGCTGCCCCTATAACAGATGTAATGGCAGCAATTTCATCTTCAGCCTGGAAGGTTTTTATTCCAAATCCTTTATGACGGCTAAGTTCATGTAAGATATCACTAGCGGGGGTAATTGGATAAGATCCAAGAAATAATTGTAATCCACTTTTCTGTGAGGCAGCAATAAGGCCGTAGGATACTGCCTGGTTACCCATGATGCTTCGGTAACTTCCTTCAGGCATTTTAGCCTTTGCAACAGAATATCTTGTTGTAAATGTTTCTGTAGTATCCCCATAATTATATCCAGACTGTAGTGCCTTTATATTACTATTTAAAATCTCAGGTTTTTTACTAAATTTTTCTTTTAAAAACTGTATAGTGTTGTCCATGCTTCTATTATACATCCAATACAAAAATCCAAGCACGAACATATTTTTTGCACGATCTTTCTCTTTAATACCCAGGCCAAATTCCTTCAGAGCTTCCCTGGTCATCTTTGTTACATCCATCTTAATGACTTCATATCCTTCCAAACTTTCATTCTCAAGTGGATTTACACCGTCTGGATAATTGGCAAGCCTGAGATTTTTAGGATCAAAACCATCCACATTAGCAATAATCTTTCCAGATCGTTTTAAACCCTTTAGATTTGTTTTTAGCGCAGCTGCATTCATTGCCACCAATACATCACATTCATCACCGGGAGTAAAGATTCTGTCGCTTGAGAACCGAAGCTGAAAACCACTCACTCCTGGAAGTGTTCCCTGGGGAGCCCTGATCTCAGCTGGAAAATCTGGAAAGGTAGCCAGATCAATTCCAAGCATTGCCGTATTATTGGTAAATTGGTTTCCGGTTAATTGCATCCCATCCCCAGAGTCGCCGGCGAATTTGATGACTACGTCCTGTAGAACTTCTTCTTTAGTATTCATTGAAAAATTTAGGAGTACAAATTTAAAGATAAGGGGTGGAAATAGCTGAAATGATTTTTAACTCCAGGAATTCTGAAGTTGCATTTAAAATGACAGGGATCGCTATTAATCAGCTTTTGGGATTGGAGGCACAGGTACATCGTCCTCATTAACGTAGTTAAATATGATTCCCGCCAGGGCGCCACCGGCAAAACAACTTACAAAGTAAATCCAGAGCTGGCCCCAGCAAAAGGATTTTTGTATGGTTAAACCAAGTGCTACTGAGGGGTTAAATGCACCGCCAGAATAATTTCCAACACTATAGAACATTGCGAGAACTGTTGCACCAATCGCCAATCCATAAAAACTATTACCAGTTGTTCCTTTAGAAGTAGCAGTGTTAAGAACTACATATGCGAGAGCGAATGTTCCAAGCACTTCCGCTACGATGGCCTTGCCTATTCCATCTTGGGTAATCATACAATCTCCTGTTCCCTCCTTTTGAAATACGTATATAACCAATAAGGCCGCGGCCAGGCCTCCAAGAAATTGAGCTATCCAATATGCAACCCCTTCTCTTACACTCGATTTTCCGCGAATAACGACGGCAAAAGTAACCGCAGGATTAAAATGTCCGCCTGAAATATGTCCCCCGGCATAGACCATAATCATGAGGCAAAGTGAAGCGCCAATTGCTCCAAATTGTATTGCACCAAGCACGAGGAAGAAGGTTCCTATAAATTCAACGGTATACTTTTTCATGATGTTAATATTCGATTTTTTTATATTTTATAATAATTTATAGTCAGCTTTAATAAAAATAATCAAGAAGTGGACAAATCCTCCTTTGCTTAGTTAAATAAGATTGTCCTAACCCTTAGCAATTCCGCAACCTTATTATTTTTTATGTTTGATGTTATCGATCAACCTGCAAAATTCATGATCAAATTCACGAACAGCCTCTTTATTAAGCCGGTAGCAACTTCTCGGCCCATCAATGGTTCCATCAATCAAACCAGCATTTCTTAATTCTTTCAGATGTTGGGAAACAGTTGATTGTGATAATGGCAGTTCTTGAACTATTTGATTGCAATTGCAGGAATTTTCCCTGGCCA